>JAYTKL010000547.1:0-9016 GCA_043730305.1 Deinococcales bacterium
CTTCAAGTTTGAATTCTGGTGTGTAGGTTTTGTATTTGCCCATGTTCGCTTCCATTCTGTCTCGGAACTTGCCGTCCACAAAATCTTAGTCGTTTCATACAGCAAAAATCTCTTGAGAAGCGCAATAAACCAAACAATCGGTCAGATTTCAGGGGTTCAAACATTTCCTTTTCTCTTGAGCGTTCACGTACCACCGCCCACAGCAGAATACCCGTTTCTCGAGTTACACTGCACCCATGAGTTTAGAAACCCTCGAGAGTACCGTCAAATTATTCGAGCACCTGCCCAAAGAAACCAAGATTCAAGGGCTTATTTCCCTGGCAGACAGCCTTCCCAAGTTCGCGCCCGGCGAGGATGAAGTCTGGGATGTCGAAGATGTTCGCAAAGACCACGAGTGTTTGGACGTGGTGGGTTTGTTCGTCAAACGCGATGGCAACGGCGTGAAACTCGCGGCAACGGTTGGGCATGAGGTCACAACGCTCACTCGAGCCTTGACGACCTTGTTTGTCGAGAATTTAACGGGCGAAACCATAGAGCATATTTTGGGTGTACAACAAGACATTATCCCCAGGGTTGTTGGCGAGGCTTTGATGCGGCAACGCTCGAACACGGCGTATTACACCTTGCGGCGCATTAAGGAAGCGGTTGGGGCGCTCGAGAAACCTGCTGCTTGAAAGTATTGAATCATTTTCCAAACTCATGGCAAAAGCGAAAATCTCGAGCCAGACGTGTAAAAGCGTTAAACCCCCTTCTCTCGATGTTGAGAGAAGCGCCCCAAGCCCGAAGGTGCTGCTTTAAGGGGCAAGAAGGGTCGGGGATGAGAGAAGATAGAGTGACCGCCAAATCAAATTTAATGTGTAGCTCGAGGTGAATTCATCTCGAGCTTCTTTTTTTGTCAGCCTTTGAGCTTTTATTTATCAAAGTGTTCACTGCTTTGGTGACATTTGCACAAAATCTTTGGTACAAGTTGCCATTTTTATCGAAATCGTGATACGTTTTAGCTCATCCGAATGCTTTTCGGGCAATAAATGCTTTAAGGAGACCCAAATGAGCGAATTGCGTACTTTCCTCGACCTGCCTTACGACAAACTCGAGGAGTTAAACCTCCAAGCCAAAAGCGAGCGCCTTAACCGCAAAGATGCGGGCAAAATTCAAGAGGAACGCATCAAGTACCTGAGCGACGAAAAGGACATTAAAGCCGTGACGGTTTGCTTTAGCGACCTCGAGGGTCGTTTGCACATGCTCGATTACGATAAGAAATTTTTGATCAAAAGCGCGGATAACTTGACGTTTGACGGCTCGAGCATCCGTGGTTTCACGGCGCAATCCGAGTCTGATTTGCGTCTTGCCATTGACTGGCCCGCCTTTTACTGGTTGCCTTCGGATATTTTTGGTTCGGGTAAGGTGCTGGTGTTTGGTGAAGTCCGCGAGAAGGACGGCGGTGCTTTCGCGGCTGATATGCGTGGTCGTTTGAAGGATTTCACGAATGCTTTGTACAAAAAAGATGGCACGGTTGCCAATGTTGCCACCGAAATCGAAGGTTTCTTGTTCAAGGGACGCGATGCCGAACGTCATTACAACACCACGGGCGCGTTCGAGTACGCTTCCGAGGGTGGGTATTACAGCAGTTTGCCAGGTGATGAATTGCGTTTGTTCATTGACGCGGCTGCCGAAGTGCAACGCGCGATGGGTTTTGAAAACGAAAAGGATCACCCTGAGGTTGCGCCAAGCCAATTCGAGATGAATTTCTCGTATGCCGAAGCCACGGTTGCGGCTGACCAAGTGCAATTGTACAAATTGCTGTCGCGTCAGGTCGCGGCGAAAATGGGCATGAGCGCCAGTTTCCTGCCCAAGCCAGTGACGGGCGTGAACGGTAGCGGTATGCACACCAACATGAGCCTCTCTAAAAAGGGCAAGAACCTGATGTACGACGCCAAGGGACGCGAAGGCTTGTCGGATTTCGGTTGGGATTTCATCAACCGCATTTTGACCAACGCGCTTGATGTTTGCCTGATTCTCAACTCGAGCGTCAACAGCTACCGTCGTCTCGACCCGCATTTTGAAGCGCCAAATCAGATCAAAGCCAGCGCGGTTGACCGTGGCAGCATGGTGCGCGTGCCAATTGGCAACGAAAAGAGCGCCCGTGTCGAGGTGCGTTCGGTTGCGCCTGATGCCAACCCGTACTTGACATTTTACAGCTTGTTCAATGCGGGCTTAAATGGTCCGCTCGACGAGCGCAAAGCCACCAGCAAGAGCCGTTACCTGCCGAGCAACATTTACGATGCGATCTCGAGTTTCGAGAAGAGCAAGTACATTTCTGGGTTGTTAACGCCGGAAGTGCAAGCCAAGTTTGCCGAACTGAAATTGATGCAAGCCGACCGTTGCGCCAAGTCACTCGGTGCAATCATCAAAATCCCAGAGATTCAATTTCATCACGAAGTCACCAATCAGTTGCTCTGGTCCAAGTTTTAAACCTCGAGTTTTCATGGGAACGCCGAGAGGTTATCTCGGCGTTTTTTTGTTTTTGCGTATTTGGCGTAGCGCAAAACCCCAAAAATAAGCAACCAAGCTGACGGAATTAAGCCCCAAAACGGGTATAAACTGTTCTATGCCACGCACCAAAAGCCAAAACCAATCACGGCAACTCGAGACTCCAGACCGCCTCGAGGTTGGTGCGCACGGTTTGCCGTATGACCCGCACGATCACGACCATGATGCGTTTGAAGGTGTCAGCCCACCCAGCAAGGGCTTGAACCTGAACGCGCCGATGGTGCTGGTCTTGAATGCCAGCTTTGAGCCGTTGCATGTCTGCTCGATCAAACGTGCGATTACATTGCTGATGCACGAAATTGCCGAACGGGTCGAGGACGGTTCGCAATTTCTGCACTCGCCAAGCACCAGCATCAGCGTGCCGAGTGTGATTCGGTTGCGGCGTTACGTCAAACGTCCACCGCGTTATCACATTGCGTTCAACCGTCGCAACGTTTTTCGGCGCGACAACCACACCTGTCAGTTTTGTGGCAAGGTCGGCGGCGATCTGACGCTTGACCATGTTGTGCCGCGCTCGAGGGGCGGCAAGAACACCTGGGAAAACATTGTCACCGCCTGCCGTGAATGCAACAGCAAAAAACGAGACCGCACGCCGTTTGAAGCCAAAATGAAATTGACCCGCGAGCCTTACGCACCAAAATTTGTTTTCTCGAGCGCTTACGGGCAAGCGCCGAAGCTCGATCCGATCTGGGAAAAATACCTCGGGTGACCCCCAACGTGGGGAGACACGCCCGAGGTCAGACTCGCGTAGACTGAAAGGCGTGTCGGAGTTCAAACCACAAAAATTGCGTTTAAAGCTGCCGGCTCTTGCCTCTCGAGTGCCAAGTTTGACGTTCACGCTGGCGGTGGTGGTGACCGCCTTGGCGTTGATGCCGATTGTCTTCATGGCATTGTTGTACTTGCCCCGTGTCGGTCAAGCTTTGGATGGGGCTGTGATTGCCTGGTTGGTGTTTGTTGCCCTGATTTCGGCGTTCACTGGTTTTGTGGTCTCGAGGTCACTGTTAAGTCCCATCAATGCGCTGCGCGATGAGGTCGTGCTATTGGCGCAAAGCAGGCAGCGCCTGAACGAAATTCAACTCGAGCAAATTGATAACTTGCCGCCAGAGGTGCGCACCCTGCGGGCGGCGTTCAGCAGTTTACTCGATGCCTTGCGGCTCGAGCAGGGCAAGCGAGGCGCGTTCATGGCGACGCTCGTGCATGACTTGAAAACCCCGATCATTGCGGGCAATCACGTGCTCGAGGTGATCAAATCCAACGATAACCTCAGCCGGATCGAACGCGTGCAGTTGGTCTCGAGCCTGCGAGCCGAGAACGAGGCGTTGCTGGCATTGGTGCAAAAAATGGTGGACGCGCACCGGTTTGAACGCGAGGATGTGCAGTTAAACCTCGAGCCTGCGGATTTAAGATTGTTTGCTGAAGGGTTGGTGGCTCGTTTTGCGGCACGGGCTTCTGAGCGTCAGATTGAACTCGAGACGACTGGAACTGGGCAAGCCCTGACTTCCAAACCCGAACTCGAGCGGGCGGTTTCAAACCTTTTGGACAATGCCATTCGTTACGCCGCGCACAAGGTCAGTTTGCTAATTGACGGTGCAAGTTTAACCGTGATTGACGACGGCGCGGGCTTGCCGACCAGCCTGGAAGAACTGGCAATGCCGTTCAACACCCAGCATGTCGAACTGGCGGGACAACAGTACACCTCTGGCACGGGCGGTTTGGGGCTGTTCATCGCGCAACGCATTGCCGCCTCGCACGGTGGTACGCTCGAGCGTCTGCCAAGCTCGAGTGGTACAAAATTGCGAATTTCGTTACGGGCGGTGGTGTAATGCCAAGGATTTTGATTGCCGACGATCACCCACTTTTTCGGGTGGGACTCAGTTACACCCTGAAAAATCTGGGTTTTGACGTGGTTGCCGAGGCGTTTGACGGTCAGGATGCCGTTGAAAAATGCCTTTCAATGCGTCCAGAAGCAGCGCTTCTGGATGTCAAAATGCCGCGCTTGGATGGTTTGCAGGCTTGCAAGCAAATCTCGAGCCAGATTCCAAGTTTGCGCATCATCATGCTGACCACGTTTTCCGAACCTGCGCTGGTCGAGGCGGCGCGAAGCGCAGGCGCGGCGGGGTTTGTCAGCAAAGAAACTGAAGCCAGCGAATTGGCGCGTTTAATCAATAAAATGCTTGACCAACCCAATTTCAGGCATTTTCCGGTGGTGCACTTGCCCAAACTCACGACCCGTGAACTCGAGGTGTTAAAGCATCTGGTGACGGGCTTGCAAAACAAAGAGATTGCCAGGACGCTTGGGGTCAGTCCAGAAACCATCAAAGACCATCTCGAGCGGCTGTACCAGAAACTCGAGGTTCAAGACCGCATGGGGGCGGTCAGTCGCGCCAGGGCTTTGGGTTTGGCATAATTGGTGAAAAGGCAACTGTCTGTTAGCCGACAGCTTGATTTTGTCACTATTAGTGTATACAATATCACTGATGATATCATGACTCCTGCTAAGCTAAAGAAGCTACGCGCAGAACTCGAGCAGCTTCGTGCGGCTGGTAGTGTCAAAAATAGTTCTATGCAAGGATTTGCACAGCGTTTGGGTCGTAGTCTCAACTCTGGTAGAGGTAAACATCCCACTTTTATCAACCTTAATTTCCCCCATTTGCGCCCACTGAGCATCCCCAGTCACTCTATTCCGCTGAAAAAAAACACAGCACAAAGCATTCTTGAGCAGCTTGAAGAAGACCTTGAATGTTGGGAGCTTGAAGCCACGACAAACGAGTCATAAATCAGCCTAAGAGGAGGGCATCTATGAAAAAAACTGTTAAGGAGTATCTTAAATTGCCATATACAAGAGAGATTTTGCCTGACTTTGAATTGGGAGGTTTTACAGCGTCGATTCGAGAATTTCCTGGGTGTGTGACTCAAGGTGAGACGGTGGCAGAGGCGTATGAGTATCTGGAGGATGCTGCTTTTTCGTGGATTGAAGCTTCTCTATCACTTGGTCAAGAAATTCCACAGCCATGTTCAGATGGGGAATACAGTGGGAAGTTTGCACTTCGTCTTCCACGTAGCCTTCACCGCAAAGCTTCTTTAGCTGCAAAGCATGATGGTGTAAGTTTAAATCAGTTTATCCTTACTGCTGTCGCAGAGAATGTTGGGGAGTCAAAGGCGAGAATTTCCAATTCTCGAGAAATTCGTATTGTATTTGATATCGCAAAAAGCGTTCGGAGCACTTCTGAAACCCCTGAGTTTTTTATATCGTCCGTGTCGCCTGTGGGGACTAAACCCGAGGTAAATTAAAATGGCAGAGCTTGAAAAACATGTTTTTAGTCATCGTGAAGTGGTCGAGGCTTTGATCCTAAAGCAAGGGCTACATGAGGGACTTTGGGCACTCCACGTAGAATTTGGTATAGCTGCTGGATTTGTTGGGAATGATCCAAATGCGCCTGAAAGTATATTTCCTGCTGCAATTGTTCCTGTCGTCAAGCTAGGTTTACAAAAAGCAGATAAGCCCTCAAGCATCACCGCAGATGCAGCCGAAGTGAACCCAAAGTCAAAATCACGCAAACGTTAAGTTTCGCAATTTTTAAGCCAGTTGGTTGAGTCATAGTGTATTTTTAAACAGTTGATAAAGTGTTCCAGTAATTTGAGTTTTAAGTTTCAATCTGTGTGTGACAACACACAATGACCCTCAAGACGGACTGAATGCCCCTACTCAATTCGCCTCACTCGAGCCTACACTACCGCATGGCTTTTCATGATTTGCAATCCTTTATTCGCTTGCTCGAAGCTCGAGGGCAACTGGTGCGCGTTACAGAACCCGTCAGTCATGACCTCGAGATCACCGAAATTGCAGACCGACTGGTCAAAGTTGGTGGTCCTGCCGTGCTTTTTGAAAACGTGATCGGCAAAGATTTTCCTGTGGTGATCGGTTTGATGGGCACAAAACAACGCATGGCTTGGGCACTTGGCGTCGATGACCTCGAGCAACCCGCCAACCGAATTCGCAAACTCTTGGACATCAAATTGGGCGGCGGAATTCTGGGTTTACTCTCGAATTTACCCAAACTCAAAGAATTGCGAAACCTGCCACCCAAACGCGTCAAAACCGCATCCGTCCAAGAAATTGTTTGGCGCGGCGATGAGGTTGATCTTTCCAAAATCCCAGTCTTGAAATGCTGGGTGCAAGACGGAGGACCTTTCGTCACCTTGCCGCTCGTGATTACCAACGACCCCGAAACTGGCGAGTTCAACATGGGCATGTACCGAATGCAAGTCTTTGGCAAGAACACCACCGGAATGCACTGGCAACGCCACAAGACGGGCACACGACACCTCGAGAAAGCCAAAAAACTGAACAAAATGCTCGAGGTTGCTGTGGTGCTCGGCGGCGACCCAGCATTGATTTACGCGGCAACCGCCCCGATTCCGCCCGTGCCAGGCATCAACGAGTACAGCCTGACGGGTTTCCTGCGCGGTCAATCCCAAGAGGTCGTGAAGGGCATCACCGTCAACCTTGAAGTGCCAGCCAACGCCGAATTTGTGCTCGAGGGCTACATTGACCCGAATGAACCCTGGGCAATCGAGGGTCCGTTTGGCGATCACACCGGGTTTTACACGCTCGAGGATTTATACCCGACGTTTCATGTCACGGCAATCACCATGCGCAAAAACGCGGTTTATCCTGCAACCATCGTGGGTCGTCCACCGATGGAAGACGCCTACCTGATCGAAGCCACCGAACGCATTTTTCTGGTGCCAGCGCAATTGATTCTGCCCGAAATTCTCGATTATCACCTGCCACCGTGCGGCATCGCACACAATTTGGTGAATGTGGTCATCAAAAAATCGTACCCAGGTCACGGTTTTAAAGTTGCCAACGGCATGTTCGGTTTGGGGCAAGCCATGTTTTCCAAAGTGATTGTGGTGTCGGATGACACAAGCATCAAACCGCAAAACAATTTTGAATTCTGGGCTGGGGCTTTAAGTCACTGCCTGCCAGGACGCGACACGGTGTTCACCAAAGGACCGGTGGACGTGCTCGATCACAGCTCAGCCGCCTGGAGTTACGGCAGCAAACTGATTCTGGACGGCACAAAAAAATGGGTTGAGGAGGGCGGCGAACTCGAGTGGAAAGCGGCATCACCTCGAGCCGAATCTGAACTGCCAAAACTCGACGGGATTCTCGAGCAGAGCCAACCAGGCGGCGGCATGTGGTTTGTGGCGCTCGAGAAAACCAAGCCGTTTGAAGGTTTAAGTCTGGCTGAAAAACTGGTGAAAACCACTGCCTCGAGCGGCATCAGATTGATTTGCATTGTGGACGATCAAACCGAGGTGACCGACCATGAAGACGTGTTCTGGACAGTTCTGAATAATATTGACCCCGCTCGAGATTGCCGCATTTTGGACGGTGTGAACGGCAAGATACTGGTCATGGACGGAACGCGAAAAATAAAAGAAGAAGGATTCACCAGGAATTGGCCCGACAAAATTACCATGCCCGACAACATTGTGGCGCTGGTCGATGCGAAATGGGAAAAATATGGGCTGGGCAAGAAATTAAAATCACCAACGGGTGGACGCGGCGCGAAAAATAAAATCTCGAATTAAATTTTCAATGTGAAGTGCTCTAAAGACCAAGCACCGTGACACAACCATGCGCTCGAGCTTTTGCGTCAATCCAATGGCATAATTCTTCGATAACGCCAACCAGAGCATCTTTGTTGGTTTGAAATTGTTCGGCGAAGCGTTGTTCTGTTCCGATAAAGATAAAACCAACTCTGTCACGCAACTCATTGACCGACTGCGACTTTTGCAACAACAATTTTAAGGCTTGCAGTTCCTTGATAATCTCGAGCCACGCGTTTAATTGAATTTCCGTGAACGCGTAACGGTTGTATTCAGGCGCGTGTTTTTCTAAAACAAGCTCGAGATAGCCAAACGTTTCTTCCTCAAAGAAAAGTGATCCCTCATTCCAGCAAATCCCGTGGTACGCCCCAGGAAGAAATTCGATATAACCTGTCCCCTCGAGTTCGGATTTGTTCTTGATAATGCGGATGCTCGAGTATCCCATCACAACGGCGTGCTCGGGTGCGTCTGATCCACATAAATCACCGCATCAAAATCCTGCCCGATCCTCGAGTCGTAACTGATCCAATCGGGCGGCGGGGTTTTGATCGGTGGCAAGTTTTGCGGCACAAGGTACAACCTGTGCGGTCCTTGCAGCCATTTTGCGCCGTTTGAGCTGTCATCTCGAGTATCCGTTCCCAGAATAAACATCGGAATTCCTGTCGCATGAAATACGGTTTCGTAACT
Organism: Deinococcales bacterium; assembly: GCA_043730305.1. GTDB lineage: Bacteria > Deinococcota > Deinococci > Deinococcales > JAAFIG01 > JANXTZ01. The sequence goes on from JAYTKL010000547.1 coordinate 8,857, forward strand.
GTTTTTGACCGGCAATGGCACGCGGTTGATGCTGGGATTGGCTGCCAGTCCAAGCACGGCGGCGGCAAGGGTTCGGGTGGGGTCGCTAGCGTCGAGCAGTTGGGCGTAAAAGTCACCCGTGTAAAACGAGAAGCCGAAGACTTTGTAACTCGAGCCAAAA
>JAYTKL010000548.1:0-1061 GCA_043730305.1 Deinococcales bacterium
ATCACAAACTCGTCAAGGTGCGCCTTGATCTCTCGAGGTGGCGGCAATTTCGGCAGCACAAACGGTTTACTGACCGCCTGGGTTTTCTTGCCAGACTCGAGAATTGACGCGGCTTTACCCACGCACTCGTTGCAAATCCAAGCGCTGCCAGAAGGCGCTTCGATCAGGTGCTCAACCTCGTTGGCGGCTTTGTTGCAAAAACTGCACCTCGAGATCATGACTGTGCCTTTTGGGTGGCTCGAGATTTCATTCCTCGAAACCCTTCATGCTCTCGGCAACGTCTTTGGGCATGATCTCGACTACCTCATCAATTAAACCGTACTCAAGCGCCATTTGTGGGGTCATGAAAAAATCGCGTTCCATGTCTCGGGTTAATTTTTCTGCGCTTTGACCCGTGTGCTTGACGTACAAGTTCGTCATGATTTCGCGCAGGGCAAAAATTTCTTTGGCTTGCACTTCAACGTCCGGCGTGTTGCCCCTGAAGCCGCTCGAGCCTTGATGAATCATGATTCTCGAGTTTGGCAGGGCTGTGCGGCGACCCTTCGTGCCAGCCATCAGAAGCACACTGCCCATGCTCATGGCAATGCCGACACAAGTGGTACGTATCGGGGCGCGAATAAACTGCATCACGTCGTACATGGCAAGCCCCGCGTAAACCTCGCCGCCTGGGGAGTTGATGAAAAGCTGAATTTCGCGTTCAGAATTTTGCGAGTCGAGCAGCAGCAATTGCGCCACCACCACATTGGCAACGTTGGAATCAATGGCGGTGCCAATAAAAATAATGCGGTCTTTTAACAGCCTCGAGTAAATATCGTAAACGCGTTCGCCGCGTCCTGTTTGTTCGATCACGTAAGGGATGATTGACATTGTAAATTCCTTTCAAGCTGTCATTGAAGCTCGAGCTTCAGCTTATTCCTCTACGTTCTCAAGATTAGCGTTCGAGTACACGTTTTGCACATCGTCCAAATCCTCGAGCGCCTCGAGCATCTTTAAAACCTTTTGAACATCGTCTACTGACACGTCAATCGTGTTCTCGGCGGTGCTGGTGAATTCGACCACCA
>JAYTKL010000549.1:0-1616 GCA_043730305.1 Deinococcales bacterium
GGGTAGTTGTTGTGTATCATACTGACCCCACTAATTTTCGCGCAAAAACTTGCACCCTCAATAAGTCCAGCACACTCCAAACTCGACTCGCTAAACCAATTGCCATCGCAGGAGTCCGATCCTCAAACAACCGCCGCCCAACAGCTTTCTCGAGCTTCACCCGTACCGCCCGATTCACCCGACACCAATTGTAAACACACGCCACCAACCAACCCATCACCACCCTGGATTCCGTCCGACGAGCAAAACTTAAACCTTTACGCACTTGAAAAGCATTCATTCCACGGTTCGTGCCATTGAAACGTTCTATTGCACTCGTATTCCCAGTTTGATATCCAAGTCGTTTTAAGCCCTTGTTCAACGTCTTTTTGGAACCAAACGTCAATCGTTCATCTACGCCCACCACACGATTGCCTTTGTACTGCTTGACCAATTGCAACAAGGCAACCCCTCGAGGAATGACTTGCTTAAACTTTTGTTTCCTACCCGAAAGGCGTTGCTTTCTCGAGCGTGGAATCGCGTAAGGAACACCGAAAACCTCTGGGAATAACGAATTGTACGAACTCAACCCGTCAGTCATGACCAGTAAATCAGTGATTTGCAGCAATCGTTTTTTCGTGTTGACCATCAAACTTTTGATTTGATCTTCGGTGCGAGTTCCAAACGTTAGTTCGAGCATGAATTTACTTTTCGGATCTATCGCATTGGCTTCCCAAAGCTTATTGGTTTTGGTCTGAAAGAATCCATGTCGTTCGTCAAATTCGAGTGCGTTCACCTGAACATCTTGTACGAGTTGATTGTGAACATCTCGAGCGTGGTAACCAATGCGTTTAGCGTAATGTTTGATCGTGTTCTTGCTGTGTTTGGTGAGTCTGGCAGAGCTTTTGTAACTGCAACGATCACTCAAATGCTCGGCAATGCAGGCGACTTCAGCTTCTGGCAGTCTGGCATTCCATAAGGGCGTGTTTTTGCGTTCACTGAAGCAGGTTTTGCAACTGTTACATTTCAAGTATCGAATGGAGTCGTGTTTGCCGTATTCTCGGATCACTCGGAGGTTGTCTTTGCCTGGTAATCCGTGGTCTTGGCAGTGAGGGTTGGTGCAGGCTAAAGTGCTGATTGGGGGGCGATTGTCTTTTTTCACAGCGCAAGATTTGCGTTAAAGCTCGTCCCTCATTGTGTTCCTGATTACTTCCTGGTGGGGTCAGTATCATGCAAACCTACGACCCTTTCCGTGATGTTGCCAGCCTCGAGCAAGCCATCAACCGTTACGGTTCAATCCGAGCCACAGCCCGCGCCCTGGATATTCCAGTCGGTTCGCTAACCTCTTTCGCCAGTCGCAAGCACGTCAGAAGCGAGAACAAGGGCGGACGCCCAAAACTCGAGCGACCTGTCAGTTTCCCAACCCTTGGTGAAATCCTTGTGGGTCGGGTGATTCACCCCCAAGGCGATTACATTCCGTATGGTCACAAAGGTCATCAGGGCGGAAGCGATGAGCAGCATTGTGCAAAGCCATGCGGTGCGCGTCACAGTGTACCGTCGTGACACTGGCGCAAAGTTGGTGTTCGGACTACCCACGAAAGGCGGTTCGGTGTACCAAGACGCTCACAGTGACGTTC
>JAYTKL010000550.1:0-3385 GCA_043730305.1 Deinococcales bacterium
TCTTGAACAGAACCCGTGGTAGGCTCTGCCAATGAGCAACTCGAGCCTTCCCGAAAACCTCGAGTTACTAGAAACAGCAGAGCACTTCCCGTATGCCGCCTACCGTCCAGGACAACGTGAAGCTTTAAAAGCAGCCCGAGATGCTTTTGCCAAAGGCAAGCGTTTTGTGATCGTCGAAGCACCCACGGGCGCAGGCAAATCCGGCATTGCGGTCACGATGGCAAGGGAAGCAAGGAGTGCTTACGTTCTGACCGCACAAAAATTATTGCAAGACCAGTACGCCAGGGATTTCCCTGATCTGGCGGTGGTAAAAGGTCGCGCCAATTACCCGTGCTTGGTCATGGATACCCACGCTGGCGCTGCGCCGTGCATGGCTGGGCGCAAATTCCCAATCTGCGAGGAATGCAGTTACATTATCGCTAAAGACGATGCCCTTCATGCGCATACCGCGACGCTGAATTACTCGTATTTTCTGGCAGAAATCAACCACGCTGGCGCATTCCAAAAACGTGACCTTCTAATTCTGGACGAGGCGCACAACACCGAAGACATGCTGATGCGTTTTGTTGAGGTTTACGTCTCAAGGCAAACCCTGGCTCGAGCGGGCATGGACATCGAATTTCCAACCAGCACCGATCTTGAGGAACGCATTCATTTTGCGATATCCTTGCTGCCAGAAGTTGCAAAAGCCTTGTACAAGCTCGAGATGCACCTCGAAGACCTTGAAGAAATTCCGCCCGACCTTGCCACGCACAAAAACGAACTCGAGGGACTCTGCAAACGCCTGGCGCTGCTGCGTGACGACACCGACGCGGCTTGGGTCTGCGAGCAATCCGACGATCAAGGCTTGATGGGTGGCGGCGCGATGTGGTGGCGTTTTCGTCCGGTTCGCGTGTCCACCTTCGCTTATGATTTTGTCTTCAAACACGCCGAGCGTGTGTTGTTTTTGAGCGCCACCATCCTCGACCCGCAAACTTTTCTTCGCGCCCTGGGAATTCCACTCGAGGATGCCGCCTTCATTCGTGTACCCTCGAGTTTTCCCGCCAAAAACCGCCCGATTTACCCGCTCAACGTCGCACGCTTAAACCGTGACACCCTCGATGCCGAATTGCCCCGCATCACCAACGTCGTCATGAAACTCCTCGAGCATCACAGCACCGAAAAAGGCGTGATTCACGCGCATTCGTACAAAATTTTGCGGCACCTCGTCTCGAGCCTGCCAGGAAAATACCAGAACCGTCTGATCTATCATTTTGGGGCTGAGGGGCGCGAAGATGCCCTCGAGCGACACCTCTCAAGCAAGAAACCCACGGTTTTACTCACGCCCAGCATGACCGAAGGCATTGATCTGGCAGACGATCACGCCAGATGGCAGATTATTGTGAAAGTGCCGTACCCGTACCTGGGCGACCCTCAAGTCAACGCCCGTCGCAGCATCGACCCGAGTTGGTACGAATGGCGCACCGCATTGCGTCTCGTGCAAGCCTACGGTCGCGCCGTGCGAAGCAGCGACGATTACGCCAGCACCTACATTCTGGATTCTCTGTTTCCAAGTTGGGTGCAACGACAACGCTCGAGGTTGCCGTCATGGTTTATGGAAGCGATAGCCCCAGCGCGACAAGATGCTCGAGAAGAAATGTGATACATAAAAACTGAAATACGTGGATACTAGTAGTTTGTGTATCTCGAGAAAGTCAAAAACTGTATGTCACATGTAATTAACCGAATACTTACTCGCCTAGCACTCTCACCCGACTCGCTTTCTTGACCATAAAATGCACCTAACGGGCATGGTCGCTTAGGCTCGTCACCCTCTCTCGCTTCTTGACCTTAAAACGCACCTTCTTGACCCCGAAGATGCACCTGACGGGCTTGGGTCGCTTCGGGCAAGGTCGCTGCGCGAAAGAGGGTTCAGGACAGAATAATTTGGCTTCTCGAGAAATCAATTAAACTCCCTTCTCTCGATGTTGAGAGAAGGGTCGGGGATGAGAGCAGAGAGATGGTGATTGGTCAATGACAAAACTCGAGCAAAGTCAAGTCTTTCAAACTGAAAAACTCGAGCATTTGAACCTCGAGTTAGAAGCTTTTGATAATCCTGAATATGCTGCTCAGGTCGCCAAATTTGGTGATAGTGGTTTTGAAGATTTTCAACCGTTCGTGAAAGACAATAACGCGTAATCCAACAGGGGAGAGGTCAAACAAAAAAGCTCGAGAATCAGATTCTCGAGCTTTTCGCTAACTGCTATTTGCTTTCAACTTACTTAACTTCGACGGTTGCGCCAGCGTCAACCAATTGCTTCTTGATTTTCTCGGCTTCGTCCTTGCTGACGCCTTCTTTGACAGCGCCGCCGGCTTCGGTCAAGTCTTTGGCTTCTTTCAAGCCCAAACCGGTGATGGCACGGACTTCTTTGATGACGTTGATCTTGTTCGCGCCAGCCTCTTTGAGCACAACGTCGAACTCGGTCTTCTCTTCGACGACGGCTGCTGGACCTGCGGCTGCTGGACCTGCGGCAACGGCGACGGCTGCGGTGACGCCCCAGGTGTCTTTGAGGGTGTCAATCAAGTCTTTGATCTCCAAGATGGTTGCGCCTGAAAGTTCTTCGACGATACGTGCTTTGTCTAAAGCCATGGTAATTCTCCTTTAAAGATCTCGAGCTGTCTCGAGGGTGAAATAAGCTGCGGGTTAAATCTCGTGGTTTTCGAGTTACGCCGCCGCTTGTTGGACTTTGGCATCGAGGATGCCGACGAGTTCCTGTTGTTTGCTGCCGAGCACGCCCACCAAGTTCGATGGTACGGCTTCGAGCACGCCGAGCAATTCTGAACGCAGAACGTCCTTGCTGGGCAGGTTGGCAATGTCTTCAAAACGCTTCGCATCAATGACTGCACCGTCCAGAACGCCGCCTTTGGCGTTTGGAATGCCTTTGTCATTCTTCTTGGCGTAATCTACCAGGGCTTTGACTGGGCTGATGGCGTCTTCGCCAACGAGTACCAGTGCAGAAGGACCTTTGAGAAGGTCGTTCATTTCAAAGCCTTTGTCTTTGATCGCCAGGTTAATCAGGGTGTTTTTCGCCACCACGAGACGTGCTCCCACGTTTCGGAGTTCTTTGCGAAGCCCACCCAGCCCCTCGCTGGTCAAACCTTGGTAGTTCACGACGTAGAAGCTCGATTGTCCCTCTAAGGACTTGCGAAGCGAAGTGAGTGATTCAAGATTGCGTTGATTTGCCACTTCTTCCTCCTTTGTCGTGCCAGCAACACAAAACCGCGTTGCAGGCAAGTTTATTACCTCAAAACGCGGGATTTAGGCATAAGAATTTTAAGCCTGACTCTCGCATCTCGGCAGGTTCTTTAAGTCTTGCGACCCCTGCTGTCATTGACGCTCGCAACC
>JAYTKL010000551.1:0-6142 GCA_043730305.1 Deinococcales bacterium
CCCTCGAGCACGTACGAACCGGCGATGTTGCCGCCCGCTTTGGGCACTTTGATGATCTGACGCACCTCGGCGCGACCAACGAATTTGTCTTCAAAGACGGGTTCGATTGTGCCGCGAATCATTTTTTTGACTTCGTCGATCATTTCGTAAATGATGCGGTAGGTTTTGATCTCGATTTTCTTGTTGTCGGCAATTTTTTGCACGCCACCCGACGGTGTGACCGAAAAGCCCATGATCTTGGTGTCCACTGCCGTCGAAGCCAAGAGCACATCACCTTCGGTTGGAGCGCCAATGCCAGCAAACAGAATATGGACTTCGACATCGTCGTTGTTCTCGCGCAACAAAATGCCCTCGAGTGCCTCAAGCGAACCTTGAGTGTCGGCACGCAAGATCAGATTGACTTGACGCTTTTCAATTTTAACCTCGCCCACCTTGCCCAGCAAATCCTCAATGCTCATGCCTGCGGCGGCACCCTTGCCTTGACCAACCGCAGCCTCGCGCTCACTTTCATCGGCGGCGTCAACACGGATTTCTTTGCGATCCGCAATGATTTCCCTGGCGTCGTGTTCGTTCTTGGCGCGTTTGACCAACTCACCCGCGATTGGGGTTTGCGAAAATCCCAGCACTTGCACCGCCACGCCTGGTTTGGCGCTGTTGATGCGGTTGCCAAAACTGTCGGTCATGGCGCGAACCTTGCCGTACAATTCGCCAACCACCAAGAAATCGCTGACCTCGAGCGTGCCGCCCTGCACGAGCACGGTGGCAAGTACACCTGCCTGCTTGTCCACTTTAGCTTCGATAATCACGCCAGCCAAATCCCCGTCTGGGTCGGCGCGTAAATCCTCGAGTTCGGCGACCAGGCTCAAATTCTCGAGCAGGTCATCAATACCCTGACCGGTTCGGGCGCTGATTTGTACCACAATCGTATCGCCGCCGTAAGCCTCTGGAATCAGTGTGGCGTTGGTCAAATCTTGCATGACCTTGTCGGGGTTGACGCCCGCAATGTCAATTTTATTGATGGCAACCACGATTGGCACTTTGGCTGCTTTGGCGTGGGCAATGGCTTCACGGGTTTGCGGCATGATGCTGTCGTCGGCTGCCACCACAATCACGGCAATGTCTGCCACTTGCGCACCACGGGCGCGAATGCTGGTAAACGCTTCATGACCTGGAGTGTCAATAAACACGATTTTGCCCCGTGGCGTGTTCGCCTCGAACGCGCCGACGTGCTGGGTGATGCCGCCCGCCTCTTTGCTGGCAACGTTGGAACTACGAATGTAATCGAGCAAACTGGTCTTGCCGTGATCAACGTGACCCATGATCGTGACTACGGGTGGACGATGCGGAATTTCTTTGGCGGGTTTGACTGGCTCTGTCTTGATTGGCTCTGTCTTGATTGGCTCAGTCTTGACAGGTGCTGTTGAGGCTGTAACACTCGAGCTTTGTGCTGGTTCTTCGACCACTGGAGTTACTCCAATGCTCGAGCCAGTATTCAACTCGTCAGCGACCAAACCTTTGACAATTTCAGCCGTTTCATCATCAATCGTGCTCGAGGCGGTTTTGGCATCGACGCCCATACCGTGCAGCATCTCGAGCATTCGTTTACTTTCAATGCCAAGTTCTTTGGCAAGTGCATGAATTCGTACTTTCGACATTCGAACCTCCGAGGGGATTAACCCTGAATAACTTGAGTGACTGGTGTTATCTCATAAGCGGGTTTGCTTTCCTCAGAAAGATTTTTTCTCCAAAACCCGAGCGCTTCAACCAATTTGGCGGCGTCGCCTCGAGCAAACTTTCCCAATCCTTTAATGCCCATGCACTCGAGTTTGTCCTTGCAGACGTACCAACCACGACCCTCGAGCTTGCGAAATTCATCGGGCGTAAATCCTTCACTTGCTTTGGCGATTCGCAGCAATTCGTCTTGAGGTCGCCGCGTTCGGCACGCCACACACGTCCGTACCGGAATTCGTTCTCCGTTTTGGTCGTGTTGTTTGTGTGGTGCTCGAGAAACCGGAGCCATGTTTAATCCTTTTGATCGCCACTTCTGGCATCTACCACTTCACCGTCGGGCGTGACGCTGAACAGTGCCGCGAACTTATCGGCGGCGGCACTCGGACGTAGCGTGCCACCATCTTCGGCGGCGTCGCGCATGGCAGCGTCAAGGTCAGACACGCTGGCGCTCTCTTGCAGGTCAATCTTGAAGCCAGTCAATTTTGCCGCCAAACGCACGTTCTGACCGCCCTTACCGATTGCCAGCGACAACTGATCGCTGGTGACGGTGACGGTGGCTTCCTTGCCGTCCACGTCCACTTCGATGCTGCCGACTTTGGCTGGCGAGAGCGAGTTTTTAATGAATTCCCTGGGGTTGGCGTCCCACTGAATCACGTCCACCCGTTCGCGCCCAATTTCGCTGGTGACCGCCTGAATACGATTGCCACGATGACCGATGCACGCGCCAATCGGGTCAACATTCGAGTTTCTCGAGAAGACCGCGATTTTGCTGCGCTGACCGGCTTCACGGGCAATCGCTTTGATCTCAACCGTGCCGTCGTTGACCTCTGGTACTTCTTGCTTCAGCAGGTGCAACAACAATTCTGGCGCGGCTCGAGATGCCAAAATGCTCGGACCTCGGTTGCCCATTTCCACTGTTTTCAAATAAACCTTGGTTCTCGAGCCTGAAGCCAGGCGCTCGCCAGGAATTTGCTCTTTGGGCGGCATGATCGCCTCGCCGCGACCAAGTTCGACAAAGGTGTTGCCCTTGTTGTCCTGACGGGCGACCTGCGCCGTAATGACTTCGCCCTGACGGTCTTTGTACTCGTTGTAAACAATATTGCGTTCGGCTTCACGCATTTTTTGCGTCACCACTTGCTTGGTGGTCTGAATGGCGATGCGGCTAAAGGATTCTGGCGGCACCGGAAATTCCATTTCCATGCCGAGTTCCACACTCGGGTCAAGCTCGAGCGCGTCGGCAAGTGAGATTTGCTTGTCGGCATCCTCAACTTTTTCGACCACCTCACGAATAATCAAGACCTCGAGTTCGCCCTTTTCGGCGTCCAAGTGAACCTCGACGCGCTTGTCAGGTTCGACATTGCGCGTGTAAGCCTGTTGCAGTGCCTCTTCAAACGCCGTAATCAACTGCATTTTGTCCATGCCTCGAGCGACTGCAATTTCTTCGAGCGCACTGACAAATTCTCTTTGCTGGTCTTTGTTCATACAAACTCCTGTAACTCTTCAACGGTGCGAACTTAACGATGTGACTCAGGCCATTCTGCCAAATAGGCGCGAATCCCAACGATTGGCATTGACTCTGTGAGGTTGCCATCCAACTCGAGCGTCACCGACTCGGGATTGACCGCCACGATTTTGCCAATGACCGACGCATCCTGGCGTTTGACCTTGATTTTCAAACCCAAATGGCGTTCAAAATGCCGCACGGTCATCAGTGGTCGCTTCGGACCTGGTGACTCGAGATCGAGCTTGTACTCGCCCTGAATCGGGTCGAGATGATCGAGTTCCAAACCGAGCACGTTTGAAGCCCGCGTAAGGTCGTCCACCGTGACAGGCGTCTCGTCAATTCGGTCAATCCTGACAATCAAAGACGTACTCACCCGCCCACTCGAGACGATTACCTCCAAAACCTCATACCCGAGCGGCTCGAGCACATCACGGGCAATATCTTCTAATGCGTTCATTTCACCTCCAAAAAGTGCTCGAGAATCAATTCCTCGAGACGAGATTTCTTTCCCTCCAACCTTTTGCCATAAGAATGGGGCGGGTTTAAAAAACCCGCCCCGGCTCAAAGTCGAGGGAACAACAACAGCAGCAGTATACAACTTGAAGCGTTTATACTCAAGGGGCATTCAGAAAGCTCTAGAGAAGACTTTAAGGAGAACCATCATGCGATTTGAACACACCGCGTACAACGTTCCAGAACCCGTAGCTCAAGTCAAATGGTACGTCGAAAATATTGGCTTGAAAATCTTGCGCGAAAACCTGACCGCACCGTTCGTTCACTTCATTTCTGACAGTGAAAACCGTTTGACCCTCGAGTTTTACAGCGATCCCAGGGGACAAATTCCAAATTACTGGGAGGTCAGCGTCTGGACGCAACACATCGCGTTCACCTCGAGCGACCTTGCCGCCGATATTGCCAGGCTCGAGGCGGCAGGCGGTAAGCAAGAGGGGGAAGCAGTCCATTTCCCGAACGGCGATTCTGTGGTGTTCGTGCGTGATCCTTGGGGTTTGACGCTGCAACTTGTGCAACGAAGCACGCCTTTGTTTTAAAACCAGGGCTTTACATTTTAATTGGCTCGAGGTCAAACCCTCCACGATCTCGGGCTTTTAATTTGCCAAACGCAAAATTTGGGTCGTGCGGTGGCGCAATCACAAAACCGCGCTGCGCCCACCCTGGGAACAATCTTTTCCGAGTCTCGAGCGTGGTCACTGGGTACAAATCAAAACCCATGATGTACGGGTATTGCACGTGGTTAAACGTTGGGATCAAATCCGCCACATACACCAAACCCGCCCCTTCAGATTCGAGGATGACCGCTTGCGAACCAAGGTTATGCCCTGGAATCGGCAGCACCTTCAAACCTGGCAGAATCTCGGTTTCACCTTCGACCAGATCAAACAAACCAGCCTCGAGAATCGGCATGAAATTGTGCGCGTTGTACGAGGCTCGAGAACGTTCGTGGGCGTGGGCGGCGTCGTAAACTTCTTGGCTTTGAACAATGTACCGAGCGTTTGAAAATGTTGGCTCGAGGGTTGCCGTGGTGTTTCGTCCCGCGTGATCAAAATGCAAATGCGTGTTGATGACCAGATCAATGTCTTTAGGCTCGAGGTTGAGTTGTGCCAAACCATCAAAAATTGTTTCGTCGCGTTCAACGGCGAACATGGCATCAAACTTCGCACCAGATTTATCGTCCATACCCGTTTCGACCAAGATATTCTTACCCTCGAGTTGGATCAAAAGTGGGTTGATTCGTAACTGTATGCGGTTGCTCGAGTCTGGCGGTGCAACTTTCTCCCACAAAGCTTTTGGAACTGTGCCAAACATGCTGCCGCCATCGAGTCGAAATTTTCCATCGGTCAAAGAGTAGACATCAACCGCGCCAATTTTTACATGTTTGAGCCAAGTCATGACTCGAGTTTAACGCTTGCAACCTTTGAGAATCTCTTGGGCTTTTGCCTGCAGAGATTCACCTTTTCCAGCCAACGTGACCAGAACGCTGCCCACCACCACACCATCGGCAACTTGAGCAATGCCATGCGCAGTTTGCGCGTCGGCAACACCAAAACCCACCGCCACGGGTTTATCAGAAATAGCTTTTATCCTGGCGACCAAATCGGGTACTTCAGTTGGCACAATGGCTCGAGCGCCGGTCACGCCAGTTACAGAAACCGCATAAATAAATCCTGTGCAATTTTCTGTGACCAGTTTGATGCGGTCTGTTGTGCTGGTTGGCGCAAGCAAGAACGTCAGTTTTAAACCTGCGGCATTTGCCAGGGAAATGAGGGTGTCAGCCTCGTCTGGTGGAAGGTCGGGCAAGATCAAACCGTCAATGCCAGCCTCAACGGCACTGGCAATAAACGATTCCTCACCGGTTGCCAGAATCGGGTTGTAATAGGTCATAATCAGTAACGGCTTGTCCGTGTGCTGACGCAAGGCTCGAGCCTGCTCAAACGTGCCCTCAACCGTCATACCACCCAACAATGAAACCTCCGAGGCGCGTTGAATCGTAGGACCATCACCGAGCGGGTCAGAATACGGCAGTCCAATCTCGAGCAAATCTGCACTTTCGAGCAAAACCTTGGCGTGCTCGAGAAAGGATTCTGAGGTTGGATAACCTGCGGGCAAATACCCGATGAAGGCGGCGCGATTTTCGGATTTGGCGTGGTCAAAAGCGTCTTGAATTCGAGTGGTCATTTGCAGAACCTCGAGTGAGATATGATTTGGAGGGAATTGAAAAGCTGGGCGCGAAACGGCAGGGCGCAGCAAGCAGCGCCCCTACGACAATTCAAAATATCAATCATTGGCTTCACCCTTACCCTCGAGATCGCCCAGAATCCGCATGGCTTCGTTCACGTCTTTGTCGCCGCGCCCAGATAAATTCACGACAATAATTTTGTCTTTGCCCAT
>JAYTKL010000552.1:0-7237 GCA_043730305.1 Deinococcales bacterium
ACTGCCCGAATACCCTGGCGCTGACCCGCACGCCACCAACGGAATGCAGCTTCTTTGCCCCAGTTTTGATTACCTCGAGCAAGCCTTCCGCGATTACGACAACGGCATTCCGAGCCGCAACCCCTGCGCTCTGGGCATGACGTTCTCGGGGTTAGACCCAAGCCTCGCACCAGCCGACAAGCACTTGGTCTACTTGTGGGGGCAGTATTACCCATATGAGCGCTCCGACGGCAGAATCTGGGACAAGGACGCGGAACTCGAGGAAGGCGCAAAACTCGAGGAAGTCATGTTTAAATACGCCCCAAACATGCGCGGCAAAATTGAGCAACGCTTCACGCAAAGCCCGCTCGACCTCGAGCAGCGCATCGGGCTTCGCAAAGGCAACGTCATGCACCTCGAGATGAGTTTTGACCAGATGTTCATGCTGCGCCCACTGCCCGAACTCTCGGGATACCGCACGCCCATTCCAGGCTTGTACCTGTGCGGCGCGAGCACCCACCCAGGCGGTGGGGTGTTTGCCGCCAGTGGACGCAGCGCAGCGCTTGTGGCAATGCACGATCTCGAGGGTGGGTTTTATGGGAAGGCGAAAAAATGGTTGGAGGGGACGTTGGGGCGCTCGAGTTGAATTGTCAAGGCATTTTGTTAGCTTCAAGAAAATCAAACAATTGCTTTTGCCACCCTCATCCCCAGCCCTTCTCCCGCTCGCGGGAGAAGGGAGTTTAGGCAATTTACAAAAATCAAGGATATATCGTTCCGAACAACTTTTAATCAAAACAAAAGTGGGATTCTTGCTTCCAGAGAAATGAATGAAACTCCCTTCTCTCCCAGGAGAGAAGGGTTGGGGATGAGAGGAGAAATAACGATGTGCTCGTTAAAATTTCAAATTTCAAGGTTTTAAAACTTTTCCATAAGCCCGATCATGATAAACCAGCGTTTCATTCCCCTCACCTTTATGAATTTCGGTCACATTACCCAAAACCAGCGTGTGATCGCCAGCCTCAAAAAAAGCTCGAGGGGTGGCGCTGAACGCGCCCGCAATGCCCTCAAACAATGGCACTCCCGCCGCATCGCTCGAGAAGGCAATTTTCCCCCAGGCGGCTTGACGCTCCGCCAATGGTCGGGCGAACATGCCCGCAAGTTCAGCGTGTTCGGTGTTCAGCAGGTTCATGGTGAAACTCGAGCATTCGCGCAACATGGCGCTGGCGCTCGAGGCGTTGGTGACAGACACGAGAATGATGGGCGGGTTGATCGATACGGTTTGGAAACTGGTCGCGGTGAAACCGTCAAATTCTGGGGCTTCTGGCGTAATGAATTCTGGTTTGCGTTTTGCCACGCAGACGGTCACGGTGGCTGCCCAAGTTCGGGCTACGGCTTTGAAAGCGTCGGTGTCGGTGGCGGTAAAGGTTTGCAAGCTTGACATTTGAGGAGTGTAACAGGTTTTTAAACTTGGACGCAATCAAGAATAAGCCATTTTGCACTGACACTCGAGCATCAAAAAATTGCAGAATAACTCCATGAAATTTGTTGCCGAACCCATGCTGAAAACTTTGCTCGAAGTGTACCGCATTCCTGTGGGAAAAGAGCGGTTTGATGCGTACATGAACGCCACAATTGCTGGCGCGACTCGAGCGCAAGATGTGGCTTGCCCTCCGCTGGTGATGGCGAATCCAATGGCAAAAGTTCACGCCAATCAGCAACTCGAGACTTGGTTAGAACTTGGTGCGGAAGAGGAATTGGTCAGGATTCTCGAGGAAGCCAACACCACGTTTTCAAAGCTCGAGTTTGAAGTGCTTGTGCATGTTGGTTTGACGCTGGTAGATGACCTCAAGGGCGGCTGGACGGATTCGATTCTGACCGATTGGGGATTGCGTTTTCCAGAAAAAATCAACCCAAAATGGGTTTGCGTGCCGTTGTGGACAAAGTACCCGCAGACGCTCGAGATTTTGCGAACCAACACCAAAATGGCAGTTGGGCGTTTTGTCTGGCAGACGCAACACGGCACGCCCTCAACCTTGCGTGAAATGCTGGCGCAAGAAGGTTATGCCCAAGCCTTCGCTGGCGAGAAAGTCGGGATGCCTCGAGAAGACTTGGCGTACACCCAAGCGGTGCTCGAACCACTCCTCGAGCATACCGACAAACCCACGCTGCTTGCCGCGCTTTACGGGGATGATGCCGCCAAACACGTGGGTTATCCTGTGCTCGGCTTATCGGACAATGCCGGACTCGAGTTGGCGTTGGCGCAAAGGCAGGGAAGTTCTATCATTATTCCTTTCTAAAAAACAGATACTCTCGCTGTGGGTGAACACAGTCTTGAAAATAAGATGCACCTAACAGGCATTTTCGCAGGTTCACCCCTACGTTTGGTGGAATAGGTTAATCGGCTTACAAAGTTTTTGCAGGCAAGTGCTAAAATGACTTCATAGAAACTCGAGTCTCCGCATCTTTCCCAGCACGGCAGACAGCCGTTGCTGGTTTTTGGCTTTAAACCATTAGGGGGTCATTACGGAAAAAGTTCATGGCAATATACACGGTCTTCGCCCGAGCATCATCAAGCGCCTCTCGCATTTGTACCGCCGAAAATTGCCACCGAATGCGATCATCACCAACGAGGTCGCCCGAACCATCTCTGAACTGTGCCTCGAGACCAACCGCGAGATTGTGCTGGTGCTTGATCGTCGCGGGCGCGTGGTCAAGGTGTCGGTGGGCGATGCCAGCAAAACCGAATTTCCAAATTTAGCCCGAGGTCGTGAAGCCGAATCGCGCTTGAAGGGCTTGAGTTTGTTGTACGCGCACCCCAAACCTGGCGCACTCTCGAGGTCGGCGCTGTCAACATTATTTTTGAACCGTCTCGATGCGATTGCCGCCGTGGATGTGCGCTCCGACGGCTTGCCTGGAATGTGTCACCTGGCGCATCTGACCCCACCAAACGCGGCACTCGAGGAAGAAGACTGGCGTGTTTTCGTGCCGCAATCGGTGCAGCAACTCGAGGATTGGGATTTGGCAGCGAACACGATGGCGCTCGAGGAAGAATTTGCGCGATTTGCCAAAACCCGCACGGTGAAGCGTTCTGGGGCGGAACGAGCCATTTTGGTTGGCGTGGATCATGGGCGCGGCGTCAGTGCCGAAGAAAGCCTTGACGAACTGGCGGAATTGGCTCGGACGGCTGGGGCGGAAGTGGTTCACCGCGAGTTGCAATACCGCCGTTACCTCAAACCAGGCACGGTCATTGGACACGGCAAGCTCGAGGAACTCACCAGCAAGGCGTACCACCTGGATGCCGATGTTTTGATGTTTGACCAAGAATTAAACCCTGCCCAAGCTCGAGAAATCGAGGAAATCACGGGCTTGAAAATCATTGACCGCACGCAGTTGATTCTGGATATTTTCGCACAGCACGCCAGCGGTCCAGAATCCAAACTTCAAGTCGAACTGGCGCAACTTCGTTACATGCTGCCGCGCCTGATCGGGCAAGGCACAAAACTCTCCAAGATTGGCGGCGGTGCGGCGGGTTCTGGCGGCGCGATAGGCACGCGTGGACCCGGCGAAACCAAACTCGAGCTTGACAGACGGCGCATCAATGACCGCATCGCGTTTCTCGAGCGTGGACTGAAAGAAATTGGCAAACGCCAAACCGAACGCCGCAAGTCACGGGGGCGCAACAACGTGCCAGTGATTGGCATTGTGGGTTACACCAACGCCGGCAAAAGCACGCTGTTAAACGTTTTGACCCACTCGAGCGTGCTGGCAGAAAATAAACTTTTCGCCACGCTCTCCCCGACCTCGAGACGCGGTTTCCTGCCAGGTTTTGGTGAGGTGGTTTTCACCGACACTGTGGGGTTTATTCGTGACCTGCCCAAAGATTTGATGCGGGCATTCCGCAGCACCCTCGAGGAACTGCGCGACGTGGACGTTCTGCTGCACGTGCTTGATGTTGCCAGCGACGGTGCGGAAGACCGTTACAGCGCCGTCGAAGAAATCCTTGAAGACCTCGAGCTTGCGGGACTGCCACGCGTTCTGGCACTGAACAAAGCCGACAGCGCCGACCCGTTCGATTTAGACACCGCGCTCGAGCGTTGGAATGCTACTGCGATCAGCGCCGTGCAGCGCGAAGGCATGGATGAATTGCGGCAAAGGTTGCTCGAGACGATGGTCTTTGCTCGAAGTAAAGTTGAAGTTGTGAATGACGCAATGGATTACGCCAGCGCGAATCTGTAAATGACCACACGAAAAGAATCCTCGAGATGTTGTTGCTCGAGGATTTTATGTTGAAGAATTTTATGTCACCTGCAACTGGCTCGAGCGCATGAGTTTCACCGCGCCCCAAGCCTGCAAGATACTGACGTGAACACCCAGATAAGCCTCGAGCGCCAACCACAAGCCCGCCCTGGCGCTATCTGAAAGCTCTTCCTCGAGAACCTCGCGCACTGTTCCCCTGGCGATGTTGCCGAGTTCCTCAATCGCATCTTCACCAATGTTCAAGCCTCGAGCAACGCTGGCACTGGTGACACCACCTGCCCCCGCATCAAAATGCGTTAAATTCTCGAAATCACCCGTTTCGATGCAACTCGAGACTCGAGGGAACATGCCGTGCAACGCCAGCAGTTTCCAGGCGATCAAAAGCGTAATGCGGTCGGGGTCGGTATGGCGCACCAAACCGCGCAAACCGCCTGTGAACAGTTCAAACCCAGCCTGACCGACAAAATCCTCTTCCTGATAGAGCTTGTCGGCAAGTTCGCACAAGAAATGCGCAAACGGGTAAACATCTGGACTGGAAAGTCCCGGCAATGCACCCTCGAGCATGATTTCGGAGAGGGTCGCCAGGTCATTGCCAGGTTTTTCATAGGTTTGTACAGTCAAATGCTGAAACAAATTCAATCGCGGCGAACGTGAGCCTTTGACGCCCCCCCTAGCAACACCACGCAATTTGCCTTCGGGTGTCAACAATCCCAGAATCACATCACCCGCAGGGGTGACATTGCGCCGAACCACAATTCCTGAACGCGTGCGATACCTTGAAGCCATTCCAGTATTCTACCGTGTCAACGGGATTACACAGGCAATTGAGGGAACAATTCAGGATTCTCGAGCGCCGCCAAAACCTCAAGTTTTAATTGCTCGAGGTCAAAGCCGTCACGCTCGAGCGCGTAACCGTGCGGCACAAGCTCGAGTTTTTTGAGGGCTTTGGCATAATTGAGTTGCCCACCGCGAAGGTTCTGGTAATGCCTGCGTTTGTGGATGGCTGCCGTCAGCAAGATCAGACCTTGGATGTAAGCAACTTCGATTGTGTCCCCTCGAGATTTTGCGGCGTTCCACGGGATTTCCCAGACTTCATGACTTTCCCAGTATTCGCCGTCGTTAAAGAGTTTAGCCCCGTCTATCATTTGTGCTCGCATGGTTTGAGATTAACAGTTTTAACACGATTTGGTTATCGCAAATTTGGTATAGTCTATGTCGTGCCTGAAATCACCAATTTCTACGGAATTCGCATCACCATGTATTACAACGATCACCTGCCACCGCACTTTCATGCCGAATACGGCGACGATGAAGTTCTAATTGAAATCAACACTTTGAACATTTACGCAGGTGAAATTCCCAAACGCGCACTTCGATTCACGCTCGAATGGGCAAATCAGCATCAGGCAGCATTGCAAGAACTTTGGAATTTATGCCGCGCAGGACAACCGCTTCGCAAACTTCCACCGCTAGAATAAAGGACAAATCATGCACAAAATTTTAACCGCAACACCAAAACCAAAACACCGCGTGTACCTCGAGTATGACGATGGCAGCACTTTCTTGATTGACTTAACACCCCTGATTCAACCCAATACTGTTTTTGCAATTCTCGAACAACAAGACGAATTTGATAATCTCGAAATTGGTGCTCGAGGACGCTGCATTCGTTGGAATGACATGCTCGAGTTGGATGCTGATGCCCTCAGAATGCCGCCAACCCCAGAAAATGGTTTGCAACACGTGGTGATGAGCAGCACTGAAGCAACCGCAACCACTCCTGACCCGGTGAGTTTGGAAGTTCAACAAGCCCTGAAACTGGCTCGAGTCACCCAACTCGAAGCAGCCGAACGCACAGGTTTAACACAACCAACCATCGCTCGACTGACAAATGTTCACTATCATGGGCACAGCATCGAGAGTTTACGCAAACTCAGCAAAGGTTTGGGATTGCAACTCGAGGTTCGGATTACCAAATAAAAAGGCTCAAGCGTGACACTCGAGCCTTCAAAACCAAAAAAACTTTAAGCCGAGATCAAACCGTTTTTGGCAAGCCAGGCATCGAGCTTGACGCGGTTGAAATTGCTCATGCTGGCGGCATCGCCGTTAAACTCGAGGGTCGGCACGCTGCGCCGTCCACCGTTGACGCTCATGACGTACTCGGCGGCTTCAGGGTTTTGTTCGATGTTAATCTCCTCAAACTCGAGACCGCGCTGCTCGAGCACGCGTTTGGTCACGCGACAATCACCGCACCAAGTTGTTGTGTACATTTTGATCATGGCACTCTCCTGGCTAAAATTTATCACCTCGAGCTTTATTTTTGAGTGTCGAATGACACCGAAGGCGTGTTATCTCGAGAACATTGCGTTATGCTGAGCAGATGAACATTGACCGTATCGAGTTGCGCGAAATCCGCATGGAGCTCAAACATCCTTTCGAGACCTCATTTGGCGTCACCACCGAGCGCCGCATGGTTCTGGTCAGCGTTTTTAGTGGCGGTCTGTTTGGCATTGGCGAGGTTGCCTGCGGCGAAGTGCCTGGGTACAACCACGAAACCACCGACACCGCCTGGAGCATCCTCGAGGATATCATCGTGCCTCGGGTGTTGGGCAAATCGTTTACCCATCCGAGCGATCTCGAACCAATCTTGCATCCAATTCGCGGCAATCATTTCACCAAAGGCGGACTCGAGATGGCGGTCTGGGATTTGGCTGCCAAAGCCGCGAACCTGCCGCTCTGGAAGTATTTGGGCGGGGTGCAAACCGATTTGCCGGTGGGCATCAGCGTGGGCATCAAGAAAAGCCCCGAAGCGCTGGCAGAATTTGTGCTCGAGCAAGAGGCTTTGGGTTACAAACGCATCAAACTGAAAATTGGACCTGGGCGCGATGTGGCATTTGTGACTGCCGCTCGAGCCGCGTTAAAACCTGAGACAAAACTGACCAGCGACGCCAACAGCGCCTACACCCTGAACGATCTCGAGGTGCTGAAAGCCCTGGACGGC
>JAYTKL010000553.1:0-1590 GCA_043730305.1 Deinococcales bacterium
ACGGTTTCCCGTCCGATTTTGAGTCGGGTGCGTCTACCATTCCGCCATCCCGGCGTGGACAGCTCGAGAAATATATCAGCAATTGCGGTGTTGGTCAAGGCAATTAAAACCGTTTGTCCAAGGCTTCAAACATTCAGCCGAAATTTAAGGGCGCAGCAAGCAGCGCCCCTACGAAAAAACGTTGTCGTGCAGGGGTAAACCTTGTGTGCACCCTTGTCACAAAATCTGGATGCCATTCAAAGCTAAATCCTTAAGAACTTCTTTAAACTTCACGTTTCAACTTCAGGTAAACGTTAAACTGAACCATGAAAAAAATCTTGATCGCCGCTTTAAGCTTGGTTACTCTTGCCGCTTGCGCCCCGTCACAGGTCGTTCAGACCCCGCAATTTGAAATGCTTGAGGCTGGACTCTTAAAATTAAATCCGCCAGGTTTAAACGGTGGCGCAGCCGAAGCGGTCATTCGGATTCTGGTACAGGGTCGCAATCCAAATCCGTTCGGACTCAAGCTCGAGGAAATTCGTTTTGATCTTTTGCTCGAGGGCGCTAAAATTGCGGCTGGAGTTGCACCCGGTTTTGAACTGAAAGCATCAGGTGTTCCCTCGAGATTTCCTGTGGATGTGCAAGTGCCGCTCGATTTGAACACCCTGAAAAGCCTGAGCCGAATCGTGACCGGACAGCCAACCTCGTATCAAATGTTGGGCAGTTTTAAGGTTGACGCTGGCGTGCTGGGCAAGCCAGGTTTTGGACCGTACACGCTGGCGCAAGGTACGTTTAAA
Organism: Deinococcales bacterium; assembly: GCA_043730305.1. Taxonomy (GTDB): domain Bacteria; phylum Deinococcota; class Deinococci; order Deinococcales; family JAAFIG01; genus JANXTZ01. Next base: position 777 of record JAYTKL010000553.1, read on the forward strand.
TCGCCAAGCTTGGCAAGCACACCGCCCAGTTTTGCCTTCCGTCCCGACCTGACGCGCTTGACGGTTGGTTTGGGCGGCGCGGCACTCGACCTTGGGTTTGAAGTCAAAAACCCTTCGCCAGTCGGTTTTAAACTGGTTGCACCGCTCGGTTTGGTGGTTGGTGGGCAAACAGTTGCCAAAGCCGAAGCTGGCGGAACGGTACGCGCCAAGGAAACGGGCGTGATCTCGACACGGTTTGCGATTGACCCACTGGCTGCCGCCAGAATTTTGGTCGGTGGCAAATTTGACTTTCAGATCAGCGGCGCACCAACCCTGGAAGTCCCAGGAATTCAAAGTTTTGCCTTTCCAGTCAGTGCTTTGTTCGGCGGCACGGCACAACGCTAAATTCAGCACAAAAACCCGTCGAGCCTGCAAAACTCGAGTGGTTTTGATTGAATCAACGATTTTAGGGCGTTTGCACCGTTCCAACCGAGGTTTGCGTGGCAGCCAGTTGCGCCAAACGTTTCATTTTTTTGTTCCAAGCCAGCGTCTCGAGCAACCAACCAATAAAATTGATGACATACAACACCGCGATTCCAGCAATCACCCAGACCGAATAGGTTTTGAGATCGAGCATTGCAGGCACGGTTGACAGGTTCAAAATCTTTTGTTCTGCCAGAATACTCGGGACAAGATCGGATCGGTTGAAATAAATAATCAGTAAACTGCCCGCCAGCGCCCACGGCACAAGCAAAATAATGCCCCAGACTTCATCTGCCAAACCCGAACCTGGAACCAGCAATGCCAGAAAGTGATAGACCACATTGCGAGGTGC
>JAYTKL010000554.1:0-11706 GCA_043730305.1 Deinococcales bacterium
TTTGCGATAAATGCCGCCAGCGCAATGATTGGCGCTCCAATGGATTTCAGACCAGGCGGTGCGACCCGTGCCAGCGTTGCCAGGGAAATGCCCACCGCGCCCGCCGCCACGCCCGTCAACGCGCCCGTGACCGCAGGACTCGAGAATTCCCGAACCGCAAAATACGCGCTCGACAATGCCAGAATTGCCAGCATTCCAGGCAAGCACACGCCAACAAACGCCGCAATTGCCCCTGACGTGCCGCGCAAGTGCATTCCGATGTGCGCCGCGAAATTCGCAAAAATAGGACCTGGCAATAACTGGGACAAACTCAGACCCTCGAGAAATTCGGCTTCGGACAACCAGCCTCGGCGCGTGACAATGTGCTGGTGAATATGGGCGCTGCCGCCGCCGCCAAAGGCACTCGCGCCGACCAGCACAAACGCCTTGAAAATCTCAAGAGTTGAAGGCATGAGCACAGCATACGAGAAACCAAGTCTGCGCGAACCGTACTGCTCGAGTGACGGGTGCTCGTGTCAAACTGCGGAACGTGCGCCTTGTGACTTTAAAAAACATCAACCTCTCTTTAAACGCAAAACCTGTTTTGCACAACATCAACTTCACGCTGCTCGAGCATCAATGCTGGCTCATTCTGGGCGCAAACGGTGCGGGTAAAAGTTCGCTGTTAAAACTGCTGCGCGGCGATTTGTGGCACAACCCGAACGAGGGAACACGAACCTATTTTTTGACCGACCCGCCACGTGAAAGCCCAATCGGTGCAAAAGAACAAATTGCATTCGTTAGCCCAGAACTTCAAGACCGTTATGCCAGACTCAAGCTTTGGGTGACGGGCGTGGACGTGCTACGTTCAGGTTTTCTTCAAACCGATTTTGTGCATACCAAACTTTCATCAGATCAGGAAGCCCAAGTCACAGAACTGCTGCAAAGTTTTCAACTCGAGCATTTGCGCGACAAGCCCGTGTTGGAAATGAGCAAAGGGCAGTTGCGACGGATATTGCTGGCTCGAGCCTTGGTTGCGCAACCAAAGGTGTTGATGCTCGACGAATGCTTTGCTGGGGTTGATCCAGAATCCAAAAAGCATTTGATGCAAGTTGTCAATGATGCGGCTCGAACGGGCTTGACCGTGCTGTACACCACCCACCGAATCGAGGAGAGGCTTGAGGCGACAACCCACGAATTGAAACTCGAGCGGGGCAGAATCGTTAAAGAATTCCAAGAAATCAAAATCGCAAAATCCCGTCAAGTTCAAACTCGAGCCTCCCAAAAATCTGTGCCACTGATTGAAGTGCAAAATGCTGATGTCTACCTGGGAAATCCTGTCGGCAGCGAAACCACGCCCGACGGTTCGGGCGAACCCAGCAAGAAACTGGTGCTCAAAAACATCAACCTGACCATCTCGAGCGGTGAGCACTGGGCGATTGTGGGTCACAACGGCGCGGGCAAAAGCACGCTCTCCAAACTGATTTTGGGCGAACTCGAACCAGCACTGGGCGGCACGGTCAAACGTTTTGGAAAAGATCGAATGCCAATCTGGGAGCGCCTTGCCCGCATCGGTCTAATCTCGAGCGACACCCAAGTTCGCCACCGTGTGAAGGCAAACGGCGAAACGATTGTTGCCAGTGGTTTTTTTGGCACTGTCGGCTGGGCGTACCCGCTCGAGCAAGATCAGAAAGCTCGAGTTGCCGAACTGCTGGAAAAGCTCGAGATTGCGCGTCTAGCGCAAAAATCGGCGCTCGAGACTTCACACGGCGAACTGAAAAAATTGCTGATTGCGAGAAGCTTGGTCACACAACCCGACATCGTGATTCTGGACGAAGCCTTCGATTACCTCGACGCGCACTCGAGAAACCTGTTGTTTGACTTGATTGAAACCGAATCAAACCGCACGCAATTTGTCACGGTTGCCCACCGACCCGAAGATATTCCACAATTGACCACTCACGCCTTAAAACTCGAGGCGGGACGAATTGTGTTTTCTGGGAAATTTGAAAATCTCGAGTTCTGAACGAACAAACCAGCCCTGCTCACGGTCAGTTGACGCATCCGAAGTACAATTCTCGTAATCCCCGCCCAAGGAGGGCAAATTGTGACTCGAGTTTTCAGATTTATTTTGATTTTGGTTTTTCTGGGTTCGGCAGCGTACGCCATGCGGAATTTGTTCGTTACAGGCGAAACCCGCACGTTTCATGCCCACACCTCAAGTCCGTTGCTGGCAGTTTCCAACATCCCGCCACTCTTGGATTACATCCCCAATTATTACCAGCACGTCAAACCGATTCTCGAGGCGAACTGTGTCACCTGCCACGTCGAGAATGGCATTGCCCCGTTTAAGCTGACCGATGCCGCCAGCGCCGTGGAATTTTCGCGCAGCGTCTACATTGCCACCCGTGACAAACGAATGCCACCCTGGATGCCAGGCGGTGAAAGCCCAGCCTTTCACAACATCCGAGGTCTCTCGAGCGAACAGATTGCGATTCTGGCAAACTGGTCTTGGTCTGGCGCTCCGCTCGGCAATCCAGAAAACGCCAAAAGTGCTGCCCCGCTCGAGACTCCAGTCAGCATCCGCAACGATCTTCAACTCGAGCCAGGATTTAATTTTGCACCCAACGCCCAACTCTCAGACGAGTACCGTTGCTTCGCCCTCGACCCGAAATTTGACAGTGACCGTTTTGTCACGGGTTACGACATCCTGCCAGGAAACCGCAAACTTGTGCATCACGTTTTGGTTTACGAACTTCCAGCCAGCATGATCTCACAAGTCACGCAGCGCGAACGCGAAGAAAATGACGCTCGAGGTGGCTACACCTGCTTTGGCGGACCCAGACTCTCGAGTTCACTGCCCTTGCTGGGCGCGTGGGTTCCTGGCAGCAGCGCCACCGCGTTTCCTATTGGCACTGCCGCCAAAGTACGCGGCGGCTCGAGGCTTTTAATGCAAGTCCATTACAACCTGTTTAACGGCACTGGAACAGACCAGACCACTTTAAAGCTCGAGCTTGGAAGCGCTGGACAAGCCTTCAAAACCCTGCAAAATTTTGGACCGACCGCCCCAGTCGAAATCCCCTGCCCGAGCGATTACCCCAGCAACGCAAACGACCCTTGCAACCGCAGCGCCGCCTACGCCAGGGTATTGGCGCTCAACAACTCGGGCGGCAACCAACGTCGCCGCGACGGACGAATCCTCGAGCAATGCCGCAAAAACCTTGAAGATTACCTGACCCCACGTGACCGCTCGGAGATCAAAACCTCCTGCGATTACCCCGTGCCACCCGTCCAAATCGAGATTCGTGGGATTGCCGGACACATGCACTACCTTGGGAAAAACATCAAAGTCGAGATCAACCCCGACAATCCCGAAAAACGCAAAGTCCTGCTCGAGATTCCACGCTGGGATTTTCACTGGCAGGGTTTTTACTGGCTCAAAACGCCCGTCATTGTGAATCCAGGCGATACAGTGCGGATCAGTTGCACCTTTGACAACAGCCAGAAAAATCAGCCGTACTTGAACGGTGAACAGCAAAAACCGCGTTACATTGTCTGGGGTGAAAGCACGGGCGAGGAAATGTGCTTGAGTTTTATTCAAGCAACGATCAAGTAAAGCTCGAGATACAACATGCTGTTTTGGTTGTTATACTTGCTTTGTGAAGAGTATCCCGCATCCAATTCAGTACCAAGGAAGTAAACGCAATCTGGCGGCGGGTATTTTGCGGTATTTCCCAAAAGATATTGATTGTCTGATCGAACCGTTTGCTGGATCGGCGGCGATCAGTGTGGCGACGGCGGCGCAACAGCTTGTGAAAAACTTCTGTCTGAATGACCTGAATAAGCCACTTTCAGAGTTGTTGCGCTTAATGGTGGAATCGCCGCTCGAGATGGCTTGTTTGTACGAAGAGATTTGGAATTCTCAGCATCAGATTGATTCTGTAGAACATTATTACAGCGTCCGTGACGAATTTAACCGTACCCAAAGCCCGCATCTTTTTTTGTACTTATTGGCAAGATGCGTTAAGGGCGCGGTGCGTTACAACACGAATGGCTTGTTTAATCAAAGTCCTGACAAGCGACGCTTTGGAACTCGACCAGAAACCATGCGTGAGAATATTTTTGGTTTTTCTGCGTTACTCAAAAATAAATCAAAATTCACCTCAAACGATTACCGCGATGCACTGCAAAAAGCGACGGTCAATGACTTGGTTTACATGGACCCGCCGTATCAGGGTGTCTGTAAGGAAAAAGATTCGCGCTATTTTTCGGGCATCAACCACCAAGAGTTTGTTGCTGCGCTTGAGGAACTGAATTCAAGAAATATTTCTTATCTTGTCAGTTATGACGGACGCAGGGGTACGAAAACCTTTGGAGAAGCCCTTCCCCAAACGCTTCAACTGAAGCTTGTCGAATTGGAAGCTGGACGCTCGAGCCAAGCCACGTTGCTTGGACGCGATGAAATCACCGTTGAATCTTTGTACTTATCGCCAGCGCTGAGCAATAAACTGACCCAAGAACCATTGGAAAATAGCTTGCCAACGGTTGAACAATACGCTCTCTTTAAAGCACTTACAGCTTATGTCTAAATTTTCACAGGAATTTCTTGACCTGTGTCATTCGGTCACAGCAAAACGCCCCAAAACTGTCATAGACCATATTCTTGAGCATGATTTTATCACGACTCAGGATTTAAAAGAAAAATATGGTTACAACCATCCACCAAGAGCGATTCGAGATGTCAAAGAAAATGGCATTCCTATCGAAATGTTTCGTGTGACTGGTAGTGATGGTCGGAAGATCGCTGCGTATCGTTTCGGAGATGAAAGCACGGCAAGGTTCACCAAAGGATCAGGCAGGACAGGCTTATCTAAAAAAATTAAAACTGCCTTGGTACAGGAACATGGCAGCAAATGCTTTATCTACCTTGAGATCATGGATGAACGAGACTTGCAAATAGACCATCGAGTGCCGTTTGAAATTGGCGGTGATGGTGATGAGTTTCATCTTGAAGATTTTATGTTGCTTTCAGGATCGGCGAACCGTGCAAAATCATGGTCTTGCGAACATTGCGAAAATTGGAAAATTAAAGACAAAACCGTTTGTATGACGTGTTACTGGGCATATCCAGAAAACTATACCCATATTGCCATGCGTCAAATTCGTCGTCTTGATCTTGTTTGGCAAGGTGATGAAGTTCAAGTCTTTGAAAAACTTAAAACCGAAGCAGGCTTGTTGCAAAAGGAAGTTCCGTTGTTCGTTAAAGAAATCCTCGAGCGTGAAGTGAAGCGCAAATCCTAAAAATTCTCTGCCTCGAGATTCTGAACTAACTTTGACATCTTTATGCTTGTGTATTACTATACACATCAAAAGGTGTATCATGCGAACCAACATTGTGCTTGACGATCAACTGATTCAGGAAGCCTTTAGTTACTCGAGCCACATCAAAACCAAACGCGAACTGATCGAAGTTGCCTTAAAAGAATATGTCTCGAGTCGCAAAGTCAAAGATTTGCGTGACCTGCGTGGTAAAATTCAATTTGATGAACATTATGACCATAAAAAGATGAGAACTGGCGAATGATTTTGGTTGATACTTCGGTATTGCTGGATTACCTGAAAAACATTGAAAACCAGAAAAGTCAGATTTTTCAGGACATTCTCGAGCGAAAAATTCCGTACTGCATTACCAATTATGTTTTTCTTGAAGTTTTGCAAGGCGCAAAAACGGCTAAAGAATTTGATATGCTTCAAGAGTATTTGGGCAGCTTGCCATTTTATGATTTGACCGAAGGCAAGCTTTCGTTTGAAAAAATTGCCAAACTAAACCGTCAATGCAGGGACGCGGGTGTGACGGTTTGCAGCACGATTGATCTGATTCTGGTGCACATTGCGCTCGAGCATGATTTGGCGCTGTTGCACAATGACCGTGATTTTGACAACATCGCGTCAGTTATTTCTGATTTGATTGTTTGCAAAAACCCCGACATTCACGGGTGATTTTTTATCTCGAGATTCGGTTGTTCACAGCCCACACTAAAACTTCCCCAACTCCCACTTTCTCGAGGTTGGCTTCGAGACAATCCACAAGTGGTAACTCGAGATTGCGAAGTTCTTGCACTGCTGGCTCGAGTTTGTCTGCCAGGGTGTTCGCGTTGTCTACCTGTAAGCCTGCAAAGCTCGAGTCGCTCATGAAAACGTAAATCTGGAATGGGTCGAGTTCTTCACTCTCGAGCGGTTCGAGTTGGTCTTGCCCTGTGATCTCGAGGTAGAGTCTGCCTTGTCCGCCCATGCCCTCGGCTCGGTAGTCAATGGTCATTTGTGGGCGGTCACTGGTGATGATTGCTCGAGTTTCTAAAACCTGATTTGCCAAGGCTTCGAGCGCGTTTCTGATCTCGAGCCTTTCAGTTTCAGACAGGTCATCCGAAACTGCATTCAAAGTGAATTCTCGCTCGAGTGCTGTCAATGCAAATGCACTTGGCTTGACTCGAGCAATCATTTCAAGCCACTGTGTCCCGTTGCGTTTCAATCTTGACCGATGCCTTGGTTGGCGATGCCGAAAATATTTTCGGGGTCAATCTCGTGTTTTGCGCCCTCAATCCAACTGCGCCCTGCGGCAGATTTAACTTGTTTGACAAATCCTGCCCGAAGTTTCCCAACCCCGTGATGGTGCGATATTGACCCGCCGTGCGCCAGCAAGGTTTCTCTGGCGGCATTCTCGAGAATCGAGAAGGTTTCGGCTGGGTTGGGTTGCCCGACGGTCAGCGCAGCCAAGTAAAAGTAGACGCACGCGCCACTGTGATACACTTGGGTCACGCGCCACGAGATGATCGGTTTGCCTGGCAGGTTGAGGCGTTTGTGCTCGCTCAAAATGCGTTCTTTCACGGCTTGGCACATTCCAGGCAGGTCTGACCAGGCGACGCTGGTTTCAAAGCTTTCGGCGCTGATGCCAAAGCGCATCAAAAAATCGCGGATGTAGGCAATGGCGAAAGTCAGTTGATAACCGCGTTTGCCGTTCTCTGGTCCAGCACGGAAACCACCATGTTTTTTGGCGAGCCGTCCAACTCGGGCGGCTTGATCGGCAACCTCGCTGGCTCTGCCTTCGTACAAGAACGTGCAGGCGACCATCGAATCGGGTTTGAACCCCAGCGGACCGATGACAATGCGGCGCTCGAGGTTTGATTTCCATTTCTTGAACGAATCGGTCACTTCGGGCTTTAAAGCCTGTCCCATCTGAAATTGAAAGTTGTCCATCAGTCTGGCGCTGGCGGGCAGTTGTCCGGCGTGCGCCAGGTCTTTCATGAAGCCAAAACCGGCTTCAAAATCGTGAAACAACACCGAGTCAAAGCGTTTGACTTCGGGCAGGGCAAAAATTTTCAGTTTGGCGCTGGTGATGATGCCAAAGTTGCCCTCGCTGCCAAAGGCGAGGCTGCGGGGGTCTGTCCCCATCGATTCGCGGGGCATGGCTTGACCCGAAATCACACCTTTAGCGGTGACCATGCGAACATCCAAGACCAAATCTTCGATGTTGCCGTACTTATTTTTTTTCATGCCGCTCGAGCGGGTGGCAATCCAACCGCCAACCGTCGAAAATTCGATGCTGTCGGGTTCGTGACCCAGCGTGTAACCCAGTTTCTCGAGTTCACTTTGGACATCTTGCCCGACTGCCCCAGCTTGAATGTGCGCGAGGTTGTTGGCTTTGTCAAGCTCGAGGATTTTGTTCATGCGGCGCAAATCAACGCTGACGATGGCTCGAGTCTCGTTTTCGGGGCATTGCAGGGCGTGAGATACGTTCGTGCCGCCACCGAATGGCACGAGCACAATATTGTACTGGGTTGCCAGCGCCACCAGTTGAATCACCTGTTCTTCAGATTCGGGATAGGTGACCATGTCGGGCGCACGGTGCAATTGTCCAAGCTTGATCGCGTAGACTTCCTCGAGCGCGTGTCCGTGACCGTGACGACGGCGTGCCAGGTCATCCTGGGTGTAAGAAACGCCAGCTTTTTCGAGGGCGGCAATCAATTCTGGTAAATCTCGAGCGGCTGGAATCGGAGTTAAGCCTTTTGGCGTGTACTCGTCTTGAAGTTTTAAATCCACGCCAATAATGCCAGAAGCCCAGGAAAGCAATGCCGGCATTCGTTTGCCCGAGATTTCGTAACGGCTGCCACCCAAGCTGATGACCCCATTCTCGAGGGCGAAATTGGTATCGCTGTAACCCCAGCCGTCAAAACGTTCGCCGCGAAGCGTGGACGGGTCGGCTTTGGGGTGGTGATCGGTGGTGTTTTTCACGGGCATGATCCGAGTATAAGCGTTGAAAGTGTGATTTTTCGAGTTTTACTTGCTTAGATTGTCAAGATTTTGGTTTAAACCCTGGAAGCGTTCGACAATCTCGAGTTCGCTTTGTTTGTCTTCTGGGTTGGGTGCGCGAATGTCTGCGCCCAGAATCGAAACTTGGGCGATGGCAAAAATAAGGGTTTGCGCGGTGACAAACACCAAAATCCACGCGCCCAGACTTGCCCCCTCGAGCACAAACAACAGCGCGGCGAAAATGGCGGGAATGCTGCTGACCGCGCCCAGTAAAATGGCAGCCCTCAGTCCAGCAATGAAGGTTTTGTGGCGCAATTCACCGACGGCAATACCAGAACCCAGCATGAACAAACCAAAACTGACCGCCGTTAAGGGCAACCACCAGTTGCGATTGTAATGCTCGAGCTTCATGATGAATACTGCCAGCAATGCAGTCACGATGATCAGTGCCACTTGCGAGCCGAAGACGCCCAGCACCGCTTGACGCAAGGCATTGGCAACATTGCCTTCGGGTTGTTGTTTTAAGGTTTTTTGCAGGTCATTCAACATCGCTTTTATCGTACAGTGTTTTTCATAAAGTTGAAAATCGCTTTCAGTTATCGGGTCATTGACACAAGCGCTTCGCGTCAATCATTGCGTCACGTGCTGCAAGTGTCTGAATTGCAGTTCATTTTGAAAATAGTATATTCATGGCGTGAGGCTTTAAAAAACCTCATGGGGGAGTTTATGTTGAAAAATGAAAAATTGACTGAACAAAAATCATCAAATAAAATGAACCATGAGGTTGATTGGTATTTTACCAAAGCCAAAAAGTGGCAAGAAGAATTGGAAAAACTGAGACTTATTGTTCTTGATTGCGGTTTAACTGAAGAATTAAAATGGGGCGTTCCTTGTTACACGTTACAGAAAAACAACATTGTTTTGATCCATGTTTTTAAAGAATATTGCGCAATCTTGTTTTTCAAAGGCGCTTTAATTGATGATATCAAAGGCATTCTGGTTCAACAAACCAAAAATGTGCAGGCAACGCGCCAGATTCGGTTTACCAATGTTTCAGAAATCGTTGAGATGGAAACAATCATCAAAGCTTATATTTTCCAAGCCATTGAGGTCGAAAAAGCTGGTCTGAAAGTCAATTTCAAAAAAACCGCAGAACTCGAGTTTCCTGAAGAGTTTCAACAGTATTTGAGTGAAATGCCAGAATTGAAAACGGCTTTTGATGCCTTAACGCCCGGACGGCGAAAAGGGTACATTCTTTATTTTTCGGCAGCCAAACAATCTAAAACTCGAGTCTCGAGGGTTGAGAAGTCGGTGGAGCGCATTCTGGCGGGCAAGGGGTTGGATGATTGATAATTCGATCAAAAATCAAAATATATTTTAAACGCGCTGCCGAAAACGTAAATCTCGTTTCTCGAGCCATCTCATTTTACTCAAACCAGTTATCACAGGTCGCTCGAGCGCCAAACCTTAGGTCGTGACCGAACATGCAGCGCTTTAAAAGGAGAAATTTTATGACCGTAAACCGTAAAACCGCTTTGATTACTGGCGCTTCTGGAGGCATCGGCGAAGCCCTGGCACGCACTTTGGCGCAACACGGTTACAACCTGATTTTGGTGGCTCGGACGATGGGCAAACTCGAGGCGCTGGGTGCAGAATTAAGCGCCAAAAATGGCGTAGAAGCCGTCAGCATCGCCAGCGATTTGAGTGCTTTTGATGCCAGCGAAAAACTGATTGCCGACCTCGAGACTCGAAAACTGAACGTTGACGTGCTGGTCAATAACGCAGGCTTTGGTGAATTCGGCGAATTTGCGACGGGTGACCCGATCAAGCAGCAACAAATGATTTCGCTGAACATTCTGACCCTGACGATGCTGACCAGGCATTTGCTGCCCAAGATGCTCGAGCGTAAATCTGGTCGGGTGTTGAATGTCGCCAGCACCGCCGCTTTCATGCCTGGACCTTTAATGAGCGTCTATTACGCCAGCAAAGCTTATGTCTTGTCGTTCTCTGAAGCCCTAGCCGAAGAATTATTGGGAACTGGCGTAACCGTGACCGCACTCTGCCCAGGACCGACCGAATCCGATTTTCAAGCTCGAGCTGCAATGGAAGATTCAAAACTCTTTCAAGGTAAAACCCTGATGACCTCCAGAGAAGTTGCCGAACAGGGTGTGGCGGCGCTCGAGCGTGGTCAGCGCGTGGTGATTCCTGGAATCATGAATCAAATTCAGGCGCAGGCGTCACGGTTTTTGCCACGGGCGATTGTGCCAGGCATCGTTAAAAACGTTCAAGCCCGAAACCATTAAACCAACCAGACCTGACACACCAAAGCACGCGTTTGGGTAAGAATGGGCGAATGCCGAATTCCAAACCCAAACCCAAAGTCCCTGCCAAGCCAAAAGCGCCAGCAAAACCCGCAGCAAAAACCAAAGCAAAACCCCTCGCTCAGCCAGTCTCGAGCACTCCACAAAAATCGTTGCACCTCTCCCGCGAACGTTCCTGGTTGGGTTTTAACCACCGCGTGCTATTGCAAGCCACCCGTCCAGATTTTCCGCTGCTCGAACGGGTACGGTTTTTAAGCATTTTCTCGAACAACCAAGACGAGTTTTTCACGGCAAGAATTCATCCGATGCAGGCGCTAGTGCGTGCCGAAAACGCAAGTGAAAGTTTGAAAGCCCAGTACGCCGAGTTGCTCGAGTTCGCGCACACCCTGGCAAAAGAATCGGGCAGCGTTTACGCGCTGCTGGTGCTCGAACTTGCCCGTGCCGGCATCAGGATTCTCGAGCCGAGAGATTTGACGACCGATGAACTCAATTATTTTGGCGCGTTTCTGTCCGAAAATGTTGCGCCGTACACCGATATTATCGCGCCAAGCACCCTCGAGTTTCTGGATTCTCGGGCGTTTTATTTTGCGGCGGGCGGTGCCGAGATCGAGGCATTGTTCAGGTTGCCGCCGCACGTGCCGCGATTATTAGAAGTCCCGGGACGCGAGGCGTGCTTTGTGCGGCTCGAGACGCTGGTGCAAGAACGCAGCGACTTGTTTTTGCCCCGAGCCTTGCCGACCCGCCCGCTTCGGGTCACCCGAGCCGCCAACCTCGATTTGAAAGGTGCGGTGGACTGGGAAGAACTCGCCCACGCCCTCGAGAGTCGGCTCGATGGGATTGTTGCCCGTCTGGAAGTTGCCAAAGGCTTCCCATGGCTCTTAAGCGTCATGGAACGCCTCGGCTTGCGCCAACCAGAATGCTTTGAGATTGAAGCGCCCCTGGATTTACGATTTCTCGAGCAAATTGCCGACCTCGACCGTCCAGATTTAAAATTCAGTCCCGACCCGATTCGCAAACGCACCAAATTCTTTAAGACACCATTCGGCTATCTCGAGAAACAAGACCTGGCGTTGTACCACCCGTCCGACGATTACGCCAC
>JAYTKL010000555.1:0-1324 GCA_043730305.1 Deinococcales bacterium
CCAAAGCACTTTGACGCCGACCACATCTTCAAACGCGCCATCGGCGCTAATGAGTGTGAATCCCTCGAGTTTGGCTTGGGCGAACAAACCACGGTCAAAGGGGTCGCCGTGCGGCAATTGGACGTTTGCCGTTTCAAGTCCGTGTTCTAACGAAAACGCTAAATCTCGAGCGTTCAAAGCTTGTAAATGTGTGGAAAATTGTGGCAGCACGTAAATGGCTTCGGGCATTTTGCCAACACGGTATTTCATGGCAATTTCCCAAGGTGTGATGCTCGAAACGAACAGGATTGAATTGGGATTCTCGAGCACTTTGCGGGCGGCGCTCGAAAGTCTTTTGGGTTCACGAATTGCCCATAAAAAAACGTGAGTATCAAGCAAGTACGATTTCATAATTCAAAATCCACGTGTTCCATGCAACGTTTTTCAAAATCCTCTCCAACAGGAAAGTCTAGGAAACCCAGTTCGCGTTTTTTGGGTTTGTTTTGCAACGGTGAAAACTCGATCAATGGCTTGCCGCGTCGTGCCAGAATAATTTTTTCACCGTTTAAAGCTCGGTCAATCAGTTGCGAGAGTTGGGTTTTGGCTTCGTAAACATTGACCGTGGTTGTTTTCATACCAGATCAAGTGTAGCAGATCAGACCAGATAATGCCAAGAAAAAATGCTCGAGATATTGATTTCATCTCGAGCATGAATTGGCGTGTGGCTCAGATTTTTCTGGCAATGCTTTTCATCTGCATAAAGTGCAACAAATAATCGGGTCCGCCGCCCTTAGAATCCGTGCCCGAAAGGTTAAACCCACCAAACGGATGACTGCCAACCATCGCGCCCGTAATCTTGCGATTCAGGTACAAATTCCCAACGTGCAACTCGCGTTCGGCGTGCGTTAGGCGGTTTTCATCACTCGAGAACAAACCGCCTGTCAAACCGTATTCGGTGTCGTTGACCACGTGCATGGCTTCGTTAAAATCTTTGACGGGAATGACCGCCAGAATCGGTCCAAAAATTTCTTCTTGCGCCAGTCTAGCCTCTGGTTTCAGGTCGGCAACAATGGTCGGTTGAATGAAGTAACCCTCAGTGCCTCCAACCGCGCCGCCGAGGACCACATATCCTTCTTTGGGGGCAAGCTCGAGGTAGGTCTGGGATTTTTCGTAACTTTCTTGGTTGATGACCGCGTTGACATTGGCATTGTCTTCGGCTTGACCCATCACCAGTTTATTGGCTTTTGCCACAACTTTCTCGAGAAGCGCGGGGTACACGTCTTGCACCACGATCAACCTCGAGAGGGCGCTGCATTTTTGCCCCGCGAACCCGAACGCTCCTGCC
>JAYTKL010000556.1:0-10732 GCA_043730305.1 Deinococcales bacterium
TGCAAGCCGCCAAAGCCGCAGGTGCGACGACCATCATTGCGGTTGACCTCGAGCCGTTCAGACTCGATTTGGCAAAACAACTTGGGGCAACGCACACCATCAACGGGCGCGACCCGAATGTGCTCGAGCAAATCCGTAACATCACAGCACCATTAACGGGTTTGACAGGCTCGAGCGCAGGAGTTGATGCCGCGTTTGAAACGGCGGGATCGCTGCCAACTTGTCGTATGTCGATTGAAGCCACACGGTCTGGTGGCGTGGCGATTCTGGTCGGGTTGCCAGCCGACCCGCTCGTGTCGCTCGATATTGTCGCCGCCGCCTCTCGAGAGGTGGATATTCGCGGACAGTTTCGTTACGCCAATTGTTATCCCGCCGCGCTCGAGTTGGTAGCGCAAAACCGTGTGAACCTTGACGCCATGATTACGCACCGCTTTGGCTTGAATGACGCACATCAGGCGCTCGAGTTTGCCGACAAGGAAAAGAAAACCTCGATGAAGGTGATGGTGGAATTCGATTGAAGCTCGAGCTTTAATCAAACCATGTCAAAGTCACTTTTTTGGATTTGTTCAATAGCCGTTTCCACAGCGCGTTTGGCAGTCTCGAGCCTTAGTTTTTTAGATGCCATAATGTTGAAAATTTGCACCGTTCGAGCATTACAAAATTTATTCAAGCGACTTTGGCATAACTCGCATCTAGTTCATCGCCCATCTCGAGTAGCACATGAATACGTTGAATCATTTCTGATAACCAAGTCGCTTCGTCCAAAGTCAGAAAACGCCCTTTGCGGTAATCAAGCCATTTTTTTACGACAGGATAACCACCTATCGTAAATTCCCAAATTTTTTTGCTTACACCACGAACCTCGAGCGAATCTGAAAGCCTTAACACATCAAGAGCATGTTCGTAGCGCTGCCCAATCAACAAATCGTTTTCTTGTAAAGGTGTACCGTCAATTTTGTGTAACTCTGCAATGTTGGTCGGTAAATTCTCAATGACCGAACACGAGTCGAGCAACGCCGCCACCCGTGCGCCAAGTGCCGCGCTTGACGCGAGCAATCCAGCGTTTTGCGGCAATGGAATCCGCGCCCAATCTTCAGCCAGATATTCACCAAACTCGAGCCGGTATGCTGGCGTGTTCATGATTGCCAGCGCATGATGCAAAAGTTGTTGGGTGCAGGAAAATGCTTCTGGAGTGGGTTTACGATTTGCATCTTTTGGGATGCAGTATCGCTCGAGAATCGGTTTTGGGCGAGGCATAGGTTCGCAACCATCAACCGTTTTAGGTAATTTTAGGAGTTTGGTGTTAACCAATTCAGTGTAAAAATCGGGCGAGTTCGGCAGAAATTGCCAGTCATTTGTGGTACTAAACAAAGTATCAAGTTGATACCGCAATTGCCAAGGAAAAGCATCTGCATCGGGGCGGAGAAAATGTAATTCCGAGAGCTGTGTTGACCATCCGATTCGATCAAATCCCGTGAGCCTCTCCGCTTGCTGCGTTGAACTTAAAAAAACATTTCCTTCAAAAACTTGCGCGAAAAATTCTTTTCTTTTTTCATTTAGCAATTTACCATGTTCTTCCCAGTACAACCAGCGCACATCAAAAGGGCGATAGGCAAATTGAACCACACGATCAGCGTGGTATTGAGATTCACGGAGTAAGCGTTTGCGAGTCTCGAGTGCATCGTAACGGGCTGCATCGGTCATCAATGTGACATTCTCGAGGGCTAGTTCTTCATTGGAGATACTGGCATCAAAATAATTCTTGAACCGATTCTCGAGCGTGACCGCATCAAAAGCAATAACTGCATCATCACGATTACTGTTAACACCGCTAAAGCTCACTGGGAATAATTCTGGTATTGCTGTCCAAGTCCAGTATTTATCCTCGCCCTCGAGAGGTTTTAACAAAAACCGATGCTCACGCTTGGGCTTAAATGCTGGGCTGTAAGGTTTTGTTTGCTCAAGTAAAACTTGGCGTTTGCTTTCACCAGTACCAAAGAACTCGCGGTAATAGACATCGGCAATACCAACAGGTGTTGTGGCTTTGCGTACCAATTGCGTAATGGTCACGCCAACACGAATTCCGGCGGCGGTTTCGGTTGTAAAGACGCTACCATCACCCTTGCGGTTAGCACGTTGTGAACCGTGCAAATCATCAATGTAAATACTATGAAAAGCTTGTAGCAAATGATGACGCATGACAGGATGCGAAATACCAGTCAGGAAAGAACGATTGGTAATAAAACTGATTAAACCGCGTCCGCCATGCTCGGCAATACGCCACTCTGCCAGACGAATAAAGCGAATATAAAGATCGTCCAATGTCTGTTTACGAATGCCCCATGATTGCAGCAAACAACGCTTGTACGGCTCGAGTAAGGTTGCTTCTTCATTTTCAGTCGTACCAGAAAAACGGCTGTAAGGTGGGTTGCCAATAAAAACAAGAATTTTCTGCTGCTGTTTAACCCGCTCGGCAGCTTCTTGTTCTTTAGCAAATTCTGGGAAGATTGGGGTGTCGGCAATGCCATTGTTCGGAGTCCAATTCAACAAGCTATTGGTCAAGTACACACCCACACGCTCGTCTTCGCCTAAACTCGCATTGTTTTCATCAAGCAGCAAACCCAATTGCAAATGGGCAATTACAAAAGGTGCAGGCAGAATTTCAAAGCCATACACCCGTGTGGTTAAAGCTTTTTTTAATTTCAAGCCTTTTAACGGGTCGTTACCCAGTTTCTCGAGCATGAATCGCGCAACTTCGACCAAGTAACTGCCTGTACCAACAGCAGGGTCAAGTAGGGTTACATTGTCGTCCAATAAGCCTTTGGCAATACCAAGTTCAGTTTGTAAAAGCTCATGGGTACGTTCAATTTGATAACGCACAATTTCGTGCGGGGTATACCAAACTCCAAGGTCTTCGCGGAGTTGAGGATCAAATTTTGCCAGAAACGGTTCGTAAAAATACTGTACGGCTTTACCTGCTTCAAACGAACCTATGAATTTTTCAGGCACAACCCGTCTTAATGCCTCGAGCGCCCAATTCACCGGGGCGCGAAGGTCGAAATCCTTTAATCGTCGCGGGCGAGCCACCTCATCAAAAAGGGCTGTAACAAGTGGTACGCGCAAATTCTGACTGGCTTGGCTTAGATCAAAGGTATCAGATGTCCCTCGTTCGGCTGCTACAACCCAAGCACTAAATAATCCATAAAACAGCGCTTGCACTAAACTTGAACGAAAAAAATGCTCACCTTTTTCAGCTTCAAATTGAATGCCCAATGCCTCCTCCATTGCCTTACGCAACGGATTAAGACTGGAGTATGGAATGTTCTCGAGTCGCTTTAGAGCTTCTCGAGCGTAATCAGCAAGACGTTCAGCCAAAAATTCGGGGTCGGTAATTGCAGCGCGGCGACTTGCCCAATCACGCAGTAAGTCTGTCAGCGCTTGTTCATAATTTTTTGCTAATTTCGTTGTGTTTGTCGTCAACACTGTTTGCCAACTACCAAGCGAAACACGGCGCACTTCAAGTTCATTTTCCACCAATATAAACTCGTAGAAATTTGTTAATAACGTTGCGCCTTTGCCTTTGGAATAGGTTTTTGCCTGTCGCCAGGCTTCTTTACTTTTAGCATTGGTACTGTTTGGATCAGATATATCGGTACTTGGTGCTTCGGCTTCAACCACAGCCACAAGATTTTTTGACTCAGTTTCAAACAAACCCAAGTCAGCTAAACCACTTCCATCTTGATTTTTGGGATGAACAATGACACTCAACCCCAAGCCTTCAAGCGCAGCTTCCAGCAAGGATTTCAGATGCTCGAGATACGAATTTTCAGGGGTGGCAAGGTCTGTGGCTTGCGTGGATTTTATCGCACGAAGATACGGCTCGATAGAGGTCATTGTGCCGCAGTTTACATCTTCATTGGCGACCAGAGGGAGTAGCAACAGACAGCGGTTTCCCATAGAAGTGAGAGCGCGAAGCGCGTCAACGAATATGAAAACCGCTGTAAAGAATCAGATTGTTGCTCGAGAATCGCGTCAAACTTCGGGAAGAAGTAGATGAGCTTGTAAAAAAAACTTTATCAACCGAAAACACGTAAGCCTTAACCATAGCTATTCTCGAGAGAGACGAGGGTGCAAAGGTGACCCCTCCGTCTCTCGCTACGCTCGAGCCACCTCCCCTACTGCGCAGGGGAGAACAAGGGCAGGACTTGAGCGCTATCGCGTTGGGGAAAACAAAAACAGGGCAAACCAGCTGTGTTTTGTGTGGTTTCTCGCGCAACAATCAACCCAAACAAAACCGAAAAACCCACGCACAAAGTCACCCCCTATGCAATAGGGGGTCGCCGCATAACATGTCGCTGAAAACGCGCTCCATCGTCAAGTAAGCAACAGAAAACCGGCGGGGGGTCGCCCTTGCCCCCAGCCGCCCACTCGAGCATCGCAAAACAGGTAAAATCGGTTGTGAAAACCTACAACCGCAAACTCATTCCTTTCGCGCAGCAAATGCGGCGTGAGATGACTCGAGCCGAGGCAAGGTTGTGGTTTGGCTCGTTACGGGATTTTGAACCTCGAGTTCGGCGGCAACGTCCATTTGGACGGTTCATCGCAGATTTTTATTGTGCGGCTTGCAAGGTTGTGATCGAGGTAGACGGAGCGCAGCATTTTTCGTCCGAAGGCTTAGTGGCCGATGCGGAACGAACGGCATTTCTCGAGGGCTTGGGGTTGCGGGTTATTCGGTTCTCGAATGTGGAGGTGCTCGAGAATCTTGAAGGTGTGGATTCGCGTTTGTTGGAGGTGTTCAAAGCCTCTGAACAGAGCACTTTTGAAACTTCAAGCTCAAAATAAACCCTCGAGAGATTTCTCTCGAGGGTTTGCTGGTGAGAGCGGACGGGATCGAACCGCCGACCATTGCAGTGTAAGTGCAACGCTCTACCGCTGAGCTACGCTCCCAGGCGGTGCGTAGTGTATCACAGGTTTTTCAAGACGAAAAGCCCACAATTGCAATGCTCGAGTTTTAAGCTGTTGTAATCCGCTCGAGAACATACTGAATGTCATCATCGGTTTGTTGAAAGTGCGTCACAAGGCGCACTTTATCGACATCCATCTGCCCGCACCAAACGCCTTTGTCCGTCCATTCCTGCACGGTTTTGGAGGCGTCAGGCACGGTAATAAAGACCATGTTGGTTTGTACCGTCTCGAGGTTGATGTCAAATCCTGCATTTTTTAAGCCGATTGCCAGAGTCTTGGCTCGAGCATGATCTTGTGCCAGTCGTGCGGGTCCGTGACGCAGGGCGTACAAGCCGCCAGCCGCCAAGATGCCAGCTTGACGCATTCCGCCACCCATCATTTTGCGGTAGCGGTGCGCGGTTTTTAAAAAGTCTTTTTTGCCCAGCAGCACGCTGCCGACGGGTGCGCCCAGACCTTTGGAAAGGCAGATGCTGACGCTGTCAAAATACTGCGCCAGCCCGCGGATGTGAATGCCGAGGGCGGTGGCGGCGTTGAAGGCTCGAGCGCCGTCAAGGTGCATGGGTAAACCCTCAAAGTCAGCCACGGCTCGAATGGCTTTGATTGTCTCGAGATTCACAACTGTGCCACCAGCTTTATTGTGAGTGTTCTCGAGGGCAATCAAACCCGTCTGGCTCTGGTGGATGCTGTGTTTGACGGCTTTACGCACGGCTTCTGGGTCGGGAACGCCCAATGGTGCGGGAACAAATCGTGGCACGACGCTCGAGAAGGTCGCCATCATGCCCAGTTCATATTCGTAAATATGGGCGTCTTGGGGACAGATGACTTCTTGCCCGCGACTGGTGTGCGCGGCGATTGCCATTTGGTTTGCCATCGTGCCTGATGGTGTAAAAAGTCCTGCCTCAAAACCTAAAAGTTCTGCCGCCTCGAGTTGCAGGGCGTTGACGGTCGGGTCTTCACCGTAAACATCGTCGCCCACTTCGGCGTGCAGCATGAACTCGAGCATTTCTGGGGTGGGTTTGGTGACGGTGTCAGAGCGCATATCTACGATTCGCATGGTTTAGTTTACGTTGTTTTGGCACAGCATGGTTTTTGGCAATGTGATGGATGTATGAAAAACCCCGCACTGGTGGCGGGGTGAAGGTTTTATTTGGGTATCTCGAGCTTATCTGTCAAAGCCGTAAATGGCGTAGTTGCGGACTGCCAGAATGATGACTTGGGTCAGCAGCGCCAGAATCAACCATGAGCGCAGGCTGCCGGCAGTGCGAAGTTTTTGCAGGGTATTTTTAACAATGTCAGTTTTGGGTTGTTCAACACGGATTGGGCGCGGCTTGGTTTGTGAAATCACAAAAGCTGGTTTCCGCGTAGGTTGGAAGAGGTTTTCTGTGTTTAACATAAATCCTATCTTACGCCTTGTACAGAATCATTTGTCAAGATTCTGGCAAATTACGGTTTTTAGACTGCGTTCAGATATCGTTTTGGCGCTGCGAAGCTTTGTTCTGAGGCTCGAGACGTTCTCGAGATACAAAAATTCTAGCAGACCGTTACGCCAAATGATGTGCATTTCTCATATCGACCTACCACATATAGAATCATAGCTCCAGAATACCAACTTTTATGGTATCAAGTCTTACAAACCCAATGCACAAATCGCATCAAAAACCAAATTGCTGCCGCTCGAGCCTGAGTCAGAACTTGACTGGCAGTGATTTGATGTTGCGCGTCACCAATCCAGTATTCCAACGCAAGCTTTCGGGCTTCGCAGCAAGTTTTAAATTTGGTAAACGCTCGAACAACACCCGAAACGCAATACTCGCCTCGAGCCTTGCCAGTGGCGCTCCAACGCAGTAGTGCATTCCCATGCCAAAACCAAGGTGTTTGTTGTTGCTCCGATCCAACAGCAAGCTTTCAGGCTGCTCGAATTGCGTTTCGTCATGGTTTGCAGACCCCAAACCCGCGAACACCATTTCACCCCTGGAAATCAACTGTCCTGCAATACTCAGGTCTTCACGGGCGTAACGTGGCGTTGCCACCAACACAGGCGGTGTGAAACGTACCAGTTCTTCAACGGCGGTTTTCATCAAGTTTGGTTCGCTTTTCAGGCGTGTCAGTTGTTCTGGATGCTCGAGAAGTGCCAGCACGCCATTGCCGATCAAACCCGTGGTGGTTTCATGACCTGCGGACAGCATCAATCCTGCCATGCCAATCAATTCATCGTCGGACAGGCTCGAGCCTTCAGTTTGGGCTGCCAATAACGCGCTGCTGAGGTCGTCTTGAGGGTTGAGGCGGTGGTCTTGGAACAAACGCCGTAAGTAATTGACCAACAAGTACGTGCTTGGCAACGCCCGAATGCCGTCTAACGGAGTGTTGATGTTCAAAAGCGCATGTGACCATTTGCGAAAATTGTTGCGGTCACGGTCTTGAACGCCAAACATATCAGCAATCACGATCAGTGGAATTGGCAGGGCATAATCGGTCATCAAATCCATCTGTCCTTTGGCTTGCGCCTGGTCAATCAGTTTGTGTGCCAGCGCTTCAACTCGAGTTTGCATCTTGGCAATCAAGCGCGGCATGAACGCCTGATGCACCAACGCCCGAAGCCGTGTGTGGTCTGGAATGTCGGTATCGAGCATGTTGGTTTGCAAAATTTTGACAAAACCTGGCAGCGGAATTTCTCGAGTTGGTTTGCTTGGGTTCTGGCTATTGCGTTTGTTTTTGACCAGTCGTTCGTCTTTTAAGGCTTCATTCACATCGTCGTAACGGGTGATTAACCAAGCGCGTTGCCCAAACATGGCTTTGAACGGCACAACAGGTTTTGTTTCGCGCCAGCGTTGATAGGTTGGAAATGGATTGGCTTTAAACGCAGATGATGTCACGTCCACAGGCTCGAGCGTCATATTTTGGGTCATGGTGCTCCTTGATGCTTAAAGTGATGCCTCGAGTCTTTGTGGCTCGAGATGGCTGGTTGTGCGGCTCGAATGTCCTGTGCTTGGTGGAAATCAGAAACTAAGTTTCAAACCAAGCCGCACCTGCGCCTCAAACAACCCTGTTGGGTTGAGGCTCGAGCCAAGCCTACCGTAATTCAGTCCAGCGCTGACCTCGAGTTTGAAACCGTCCGACAACGTGTAACTGAGGTTGGGTCGGATTGTGCCGCTGCCATCGGTCAGGCTTTGCAGCCAAGCGCCAGCGATGGTTGTGCGGGCATCAAGTTCGCTGCTCGCAATCAATCCAAGGTTGATACCGAACGCATCGGGCGTGCCAGTTTCACCGCGTTGCCAACGAGAATTGAGTAAACCAGTCAAGTTGATGCCACCGACGGTAAATTCGGTCTGAACTGTTCCCTCGAGACTTGGGTTGCCAATGCTGGGGTTTGTGCCGTTTGGGTCTTGTGTAAAGGTGTACGCGGCTTCGGCTCGTACGGCGACGCTGCCAATGGTCAAGTTGGTGTCTAAGCCGATCACATGAATCCAGTCGTAATTGAGTACAGCTTGCGCCGTGAACTGACCAGCCTGTGCGGTTGGATTCAGTTTGATGGTCAGCGTTGGCGTGTGGCGTGGACCACCGTAGAAACTGAAACTGATATCACCACCATCAAAGACCGACAAGGCGCTGGTGAAGCGCAGACCATACTGAGCATTCTCGAGCGTTGCGGTTGGGCGGTTGTCCAGGGTTGGGTCTTGCCCAACGATGGTCACACCAGGTGCAGTGGCAGGCATTGCTCCTGCCGCCGTGGGTAGCGTGCTTGGTGTGAAACCAGGCGCAATCACCCCCTCGAGTTTAACGCTTTTGGAGATGTTCCAAGTGGCACGAACCGCAGGAATGGCGATGCGTTCCAAGCTGTTGGCATCAATCGGATTGATCGTGTTGACCACCCCGAGCACATCCACCGAACCCCAATTGATGATCAAGTTTCCCGCACTCAAATCCAAATCGCCCAGGTAAGCCGTCAACACCGTCTCACCAAGGTTAATACGGGTTGCGCCAGTCGCGGCATCAAAACTCGAGCGCAAATTGGCGCTGAAAGTTGCGTCTGGGAAATCTTCAGTTCCGAGTGAACCATTAAACTTTAGGGTAAATGATGTGGTGCCTGTAGCAGTGCCGTTGCTGTTCAAGCGTAACGTTGCCTCGAGCACACCGCCGATGCTGTAACGAAAATTGCTGGTTGGGGCTGGAATCTCGGGTGGGTCTTGGGTTTGTGCCAAGCCGCTCGAGAGCAGCAATGCAGCAAGAATTGGAATAAGTTTACGCATGGTTTAAATCCTTATTGAAATTGAAAGTGGATTGGCTCGAGGAGATATTTGTCAAAGTATGTTGACCTCTGATTCTTTTGTTGGACACGAAATACAGTAATTGCTCTCGCCCCTCTCATCCCCGACCCTTCTCTCCTCGGAGAGAAGGGAGATTAATTGGTTTCTCGAGAAGCGACCATGCCCGTTAGCGCCCAAGCCCGTTAGGTGCATCTTTAGGGTCAAGACAGGTGCTGCTGTAAGGGGCAAGAAGTCGGGTGAGAGCTTCTGGCGAGTGATGCCCCTACTCGAGCCGTCTTGTGATTTAAGGTTGTTTCAAGAACCGTTCGGTGAACACGTTGTCGTTGATTGCCACATCCAACTCGAGGCTGATTTGACGGAACGTGCTTTTCGAGCCTTGCGATGGTGTTTCCATCGAGGTGGTTTTGATGAAGTT
Source organism: Deinococcales bacterium (assembly GCA_043730305.1). Classification (GTDB taxonomy): domain Bacteria; phylum Deinococcota; class Deinococci; order Deinococcales; family JAAFIG01; genus JANXTZ01. The sequence continues at coordinate 9,646 of JAYTKL010000556.1, forward strand.
GTAACTTTTGACCGTACCAAGCTCGAGTGCTTTCAGGGTTTTGAAGATTTTGTTGCCTTTGAAGTAATCGGTTTTCAGGACGTTCAAGGTTTTGGCGTCAATCTCGTAGTTCAGTTTGTCGTAACTGCTGGATTTTTTTGGTTTGGCTTCGATCAAGTATTTGCCCACGTCGCTCGAGGTCAGGCTGTAATCGGCATTGTTGATCTCGAGGTTGCCCAGGTCGCAGTAACTAAAATCCGATCCGAAGAACGCGCCGTCGCAATCGCTCGAGTCCGCACCGCCCGTGGCGAGCCTGCGGGTGCGATTGAGGGCGGGTAGGTAGAGTTGCGTTTCGGTCATCCCATTTTTTTTGATGGTCAAAATCCCACTGCCTTTGACATCGGCGGGTGCGAGAAATTTTACCAGACTTTTGTCACCGCTCGACCAGGTTTTCAGGGTGCGGTTCAGGGTTTGACCGTTTTTGCTGATTTCGAGGGTGATGGTGCTGATGCTGGTTTTGGGTTTAGGGCGGGCTTCAATGGCTTGGATCACCTCGAGTCCAGTTTTAAAGGTTTGGGTTTGCGCCAGGCTGAGGCTGGTAATGGCGGCGAGTGCAATGACAAGTGGTTTGTTCATGGTGATACTCCTTTAAAAAATCGCTGATTTAGTCGGCAGCGTTCGGTACAAGTTTTTTACTTTTAACCGCATCGCCCAAAAATTGCAAACTCATGGCGGGCAGCAAGCTCAGGCTCGAGACGCCAACGGCGAGTACGGTGAAAACCATCATCTGACCGAGGCTGGCGACGGGTTGCAATTTACTGAACGACAACGCCGCGAACGCCGCGCCCAATGTCAGGGCGGTAAACAAAATGCTTCGTCCGCTGCTCATGATCGTGTTCTCGAGCGATTGTTCTGGCGTGTTGCCAAGCTTTCGTTGCTCAAGAAAGCGCACGGTCAAATGAATTGCGTAATCGCCCACGCCAATCGCTAACGCCCCGAGCAGCATGGTTGAAATGTCCAGGTCAATGCCGAGCCAGCCGAGCAAACCGTACTGCAAAACAATGGTCATTAAAAGGCTCGAGATCGTGATGACGGCGGCTTTGAAGCT
>JAYTKL010000557.1:0-4013 GCA_043730305.1 Deinococcales bacterium
GTTCAGTCCATCTGCCGCCGACCTCGAGCGAGCCGAAAAACTTCTTGACGCTGCCGAAAAAGCCGCGTTTTACGGTTCTGGCGTGATCGAATTTGAAGGGCAGATGGTGGACGAACCCATGCTGGCTCGGGCGCGAATGATGCTCGAGGCGGACAAAGAGGTGATGCAATGAACGGGTCTGGAAAATGGTTTGAAGAACTCGAGCTTGGGATGGTGATTGCGCACCGCACCAGGCGCACGATTGTTGAGAGTGACAACGTTTTTTTTAGCACCATGACCATGAACCCGCAACCCCTGCACCTCGATCAAGAATTCGCGGCGCGTTCGGAATTTGGAAAGCCGCTGGTCAACAGCATGTTGACGCTCAGTTTGTTGGTCGGCTTGAGCGTTCCCGAAATCACGCTGGGAACACTGGTGGCAAATCTCGGTTTTGAACGTATTGAATTTCCCAAACCCGTTTTTCACGGCGACACCATTCGCGCCGAAAGCACCGTGATCTCGAGCCGCGCCTCAAACTCACGTCCGAATGCGGGCATTGTCGGACTCGAGCACCGTGCCATCAATCAACACGGCGAAATTGTTTGTAAATGCAACCGAACCATTTTGGTGTTTCGTCGCCCTTTGGAGTCCGCATGAAGTTTCAAACCGCCATCACCGAACTCGAGCGTCAAAAACCAGCCTTCCTCGCCAACCAGAACGCCTGGAAAACCCTGCTCGAGACTTTGGCGGACTCGGAAGCCCAGGTTCGGCTCGGAGGCGGTTCAAAAGCCTCTGAGCGCCAACACGCCAAAGGTCGCTTGACGGCTCGAGAACGGATTGCCAAACTGATTGACCCAAACTCGAGCTTTGACGAGTTGATGCTGTTCGCGGGGTTTGAAATGTACCCCGACGAGGGCGGTTGTCCGTCCGGCGGCGTGATTACGGGCATCGGCAAACTCAACGGGCGCGACTGGATGCTGATCGCCAACGATGCCACCGTCAAAGCCGGCGCGTTCTTTCCGATCACCGCCAAAAAAGTGATTCGCGCCCAGACGATTGCGCTCGAGAATCGATTGCCAATCGTTTACCTGGTGGATTCTGCGGGGGTGTTTCTGCCCATGGCGGACGAGGTTTTTCCCGATCAGGACGATTTCGGGCGGGTATTTTACCTGAACGCCCGCATGAGTGCGCTGGGCATTCCGCAAATTGGCGCGATCATGGGTTTGTGCGTGGCTGGCGGCGCGTACCTTCCCGTGATGTGCGATACGCTCGTCATGACCGAAGGCTCAGGTTTGTACCTGGCAGGACCTGCGCTGGTCAAAGCCGCCATCGGGCAAACCGTGGAATCCGAAGAACTTGGCGGCGCAACCATGCACTCGAGCATCGCTGGTACAGCCGACTACCGCGAACCAGACGATGATGCAGCCATAAAACGTGTTCGCAGTTTGGCTGCCAGCTACAGCCCCAACGACATTGCGGCTTGGGCAAAAAACCGCATTCCCACGCTCGAGCCAAAACTCAATCCAAACGACATTCTGGGTTTGGTCAGCGTGGATGCCAGCAAACCATATGATGCTCGAGAAATCATCGCCCGAATTTTTGACGCGGGTGAATTTGGAGGCTCGAGTTTTGAAGAATTCAAAGCCGAATACGGCGAGACGATGCTGACCGGTTTTGCGCGTCTTGGTGGTTTTCCTGTGGGTCTTGTGGCGAACCAACGCCAGATCATCAGGAAAAGCAACCGCATCGAGGTGGGCGGCGTGATTTACGGCGAAAGCGCCGATAAAGCTGCAAGATTTATTCTGAACGCCAATCAAGCGGGTGTGCCACTGATTTTCCTGTCTGATGTGACTGGTTTTATGGTTGGGCGCGACAGCGAACAGACGGGCATCATTCGGCGCGGTGCAAAAATGGTGAATGCCGTCAGCAACAGTGTCGTCCCAAAAATCACGGTCATCATTGGCGGTTCTTACGGCGCTGGAAATTACGCGATGGCGGGACGCGCCTTTGCACCAAGGTTCTTGTACCTTTGGGGCAGTGCCAAGTACGCGGTCATGAGTGGACAATCTGCCGCCAGAACCCTGACCGACGTGCGCAAAGCCCAACTCGAGCGTCAAGGCAAAAAGTTAGACGATGAAGATTTAAAAGCACTTCAAACCGAAATCACCATGCAATACAACCATCAACTCGACCCGCGTTACGCCGCGTCCAGACTCTGGGCGGATGCGATCATTCACCCGCTCGAGACTCGAGAACGACTGATTCGCACACTCGAGGTTTGCGCCCAGAATTCAACTCGTGAGGAACTCAAATTGGGCGTTTTTCAGGTTTAAGAGATCAATTTGAGGCTCAAACGTCATTTCACCTTGTCAAGCCCTGCTTGGGCACAAATTGCATCGGCATCACCACTTGGTGCGCCACCAACGCCAATTGCACCAATCACTTCATTGCCCGATTGAATGGGCAAACCGCCCCCGAGCGCGATTACATCGGTAATGGATGCCAAGCCAGGGTTGGTTTGCACACGTTGGGCAAACGTTGCACTGGGAATACGGAAGGTCAAGGAGGTGTATGCCTTGCGCCGAGCAGTATCTACCGTATGTAAACCTGCGCCATCATCGCGCAATACAGCCTTGATGTTGCCGCCTCGATCAAGCACCACGGCACTGACCCGAAAGCCGTCAGCACGACATTTTTCTACGGCTGTTAGGGCTGCGGTATAGGCTGCGGTGAGGCTGATGGTTTTTTCGTTCACTGCTTCCTGAGCCAGAACCACCGTACCAACAGCCAAGGATGCTACAACACCGAACTTCACAACGGGGATTCTCAAGAACGCTTCCATTATGACCTCCAGGAAAACATGATTTTATGCAGACGTTAATTTTGTATCAGTTGTAAAGTTGGAACTGTAAACAAAGTCTCCTTGTGACGAAATTCGGTTTAAAATGCGACCCGTGCCACAAAAGGATTTAACCCAGATACACCCGCTCGAGCCGATTTCCAACGCTGGTTAAAATCTCATACGCGTTCGTGCCAGCCCAACCCGCCACGCTTTCGGCGGTGATGCTCGAGGGACCAAAAATCGTGACAGACGTGCCAACATTCATCTCGAGTTCGCCGACATCCACCAGAATTTGATCCATGCAGATGCGCCCAACCACGGGAAAAACCTGTCCAAAAATTTCTACTTTTGCTTGCCCACTTGCCGCTCGAGGATAACCGTCAGCGTAACCAAACCGCACTGTGGCAAGAGTGGTTTCTTTGGTTGCCGTCCATTTGGCGTTGTAACTGGCGATCTCACCAGGAAAAACCCGTTTGACCAGCGTGACCCAAGCTTGAACCGTCATGGCTGGCTCGAGATTGAGAACGCCGTGCATGTCCTCGCCTGGGGCGTAACCGTACAAACCAATTCCGGGGCGCACGAGGTTAAACATTTCACGGTGCAAACTCTGGTTCATGATGCCGCCCGTGTTCGCCGCATGAAAAAACCGTGCGTCGGGTTTGTGCGTCTCGATAAAATCCACCAGCAAATCCATTTGCCGCCCAGCGTGTTCTGGCTCTAAATCTTCTGAATCCACCAAGTGCGTCATCACACCCTCGAGCACAAGCTTTGACCGTCCAATCTCGAGCAAGATTTTTGCTGCGTCTGAAACTCGAGCGCCCAAACGGTTCAAACCGGTGTTGATTTTTAAATGCACTTTGATGTTTTTAGAAAATCTCGAGAGTTCCTGAATTTGCGCCAAGCTGCTGACCACAAATGAAATCTGATTCTCAACAAGCTCCTCGAGCTTCTCGGGTGGCGCTGGTGTTAAGAGCACAATATCGGTTTGAATTCCTGCGCTTCGCAACTCGAGCGCCTCACGTGGGGTTGCCACCGCGAAACCCATCACGTCGTTCTCGAGATGCTGCGCGACACGAACCGCACCGTGACCGTAAGCGTTGGCTTTGATGGCAGGTAAAGCTGGAAGTCCAGCAAAATCTTTTAAGAGTTTCAAGTTCTTGCGAAGTGTCTCGAGCTTGATGATGGCGTGCGA
>JAYTKL010000558.1:0-1824 GCA_043730305.1 Deinococcales bacterium
CAATTACAACCTTGACATCAAAAACCCGAGCGCCCAAGAAGATTTGCTGCACTTACCGCCAGAGCAGTTGCTCGAGGATATTTTGGTTAAGGAAACACGGATTTTAGAGATTTTGCAAGACTTGAAGAAAGCATTGGCATGACCCAAGCCTGGGAAAGCGTGCGCCTCGAGCAAGTGTTGAAGCCAGTAAATCGGCGCGAAAGTCCAATTACTGGAAAAGCCTATCGTCAAACAGGAATTAAACTATGGGGTGTTGGAGCATACGAACGAGAATGTATTGACGGAAGTCAAACCAAATACCCGACACTTTCTCGAGTAGAAACAGACGACCTTGTTGTTAATAAAATTTGGGCGCGTAATGGCAGTATTGCAATTATTCAACCAGAACTTAACAACACATGGGTTTCAAACGAATTCCCAACTTTTGAACCCGAAAAGGAAAGACTTGATCATAGTACAGGACAAAACTTAGGGTTGCCGTCCAGCACGAGAATCTGAAACAATAGAGGCTACCAAATCCCGCCAAGGAGCAGTAGCCTTGAATTACAATACCAAACTCGAAACCACCCTCAAAGCCTCTTTTCACCTCCAAGCTCAACGCATCACCGCCATCCGAATGTTCACGACTGCTGCGATCAAAACCAGAAGCGTTGACTTCAAACAACTCAGCCTTGCGATGAACCCCGAAGTAGACGATGACAGCAACATCAAACGCCTTCAACGTCTGGTGGACGAAGTCAAACTCGAAGCGGCTGACAAACGCCATTTCGTCCTCATGGGACGTTTGAAAGTCAGGGTCAGTCTTGACCGAACCGAATGGGATTTTGGCAGTGTCACCAACAACCTGCTCACCGCAGGGGTTGAAACCAACGGTTTAGCCGTGCCAGTGCATACCAAAGACCTCGGTAAGTGCGGTTCGAGCAATGATGATGAACGCATTGAAGCTGTGGATGCGATTCTTGAGATCATCCCAGTGGAGTGTATTGAAGTTTTAACCGCAGATCGTGAATTTCTGAGCATTCGTTTTTTAGCGCACTTGCTGGCGAAAGGCATTTTGTTTTCAGCCCGATTAAAAAGCGATGCTGTCATTGAACACGGTGGGGAGAGAAAATCAGCCGCAGAGTGGTTTCAAGCGTATCAACGCAAAAGCTTAAGGAGTGCTGTTGTGTACGGTAGTATTGCTAACATTTGTGGGCGGCGTTTGAAGAAACGCAATGGCAAGCAAGATTATTTGATTGTGGTCACGAATCTCGAGCCTAAAGTTGGTTTTGAGTTGTACAGAACACGTTGGAAAATCGAGACATTGTTTGGGGCGTTGAAAAGTAGAGGGTTTAATTTAGAGGAGACTCGAGTGACGCAATCGCATCGTTTGGAGAATCTGGTGTTGTTGCTGGCGATTGCGATTTTGTGGGCGTTACGGGTTGGGTTGTTCGTGTCAAGTTTAGGTAGGGATCGGGTTCGGGCGGATGGGACTCGGTTTTACAGTTTGTTTCGTGTGGGATTGGATTTCTTGCGTCGATTGTTCTTAAACCCTAAACTTGATTTGGTTGTGTGGGACAAGGTTATTCAGGTTTTGTCCTGTACTTAGGGTTTTGGATTGGATTCAAATTGATTTTAAGGTTTTCATCGGAAACTAAAAGATTAAACCTGGAAACTAAATTGCGATAGATTAAATTTTCGTCACCTAAAACACTTTTTAGAAATACAATTTTGCCTCGAACCACAAATTTAAAAGGTTCTTCGCTGATTCTGCTTCGAGTAGCGGTATCATAATTTTCTAAGAAAGCATTCTCAGCTAATTCGTACCCAAATTTTTGCCACGCA
>JAYTKL010000559.1:0-7754 GCA_043730305.1 Deinococcales bacterium
CGCCCTGCCGAGCGGCGAACGCAGCAAGCATTATGCCCTGCAACTCTTGCGCCGTGCTGGACTCGAGATTCCAGATTTTCAGGGTTCGCGCAGCCTCAGTCACGAATTTGGCAATCTGCGCATCCTGGAGGTCAAAGACCCAGATGTTCCAGTTTATGTGGACTTGGGCGTTGCCGACTGCGGCATTGTCGGCAAAGACTGGATTCTCGAGTCTGGACGCGACGTTTTTGAGCCACTCGATCTGGGCGGCGAGCCATACCGTCTCAGCTTAATCGGCATTCAAAACTCGAGCAGCCGCATCGAACGCGTTGCCAGCAAATACGCCCGCACCGCCCGAAAAATGCTTGGCGAGCGCGGCATTCCAGCCGACGTGATTCAACTGAACGGCAAACTCGAGCTTGCCGCATTGACAGGGCTGGTGGACGCCATTGTGGACGTGGTTCAAACCGGACGCACTTTAAAGGAAAATAATTTGCACGAACTCGAGGTTTTTGCGCAATTGTCTTACCGATTGATCGTCAACCGAGCCGCCCTGAAACTCAAAGCCGGCACCTTAAGAGCCTTGATCCATCGTTTGCAGCACCTCGAGCCATGATCCAATAACAAGCGTTTGTACAGCGTCCAAGACTTAAAAACTGTACTGAACACTCTCATGCGGTTTGTAGGGTAAACTTCTTAGAATTTGAAGCCTTCAAGGTTTCTTTGGCAAACCAACACGCCAACACATCTGGCGTCTCGAGGGGGATGGGATTGAGTAAGTTCGCAGGTTTCTTGCGTTTGATGCGGTTTAAAGATTATGCGGGTTCGGTCGTCTTCACCACGTGCTTGGGCGCTGTGGCTGGCGCTCGAGAAAGTGTTTTTGATTGGCGCATCATGCTCTTGGTGGTTGCCAACTGGCTCAGCGTGGGTTTTGCCTTTGCTTTCAATGATGTCGAAGATGCTCCCGACGACGCCCACACGCCCGAAAAAGCCATGCGCAACCCGATCACCAACGGGATGCTGACCAAAACCGAAGGCAATCTGATTTCGTTCGGCGTTGCCGGACTTTCAATACTGCTTTATATTCCGCTCGGCTTGTACCCAACCATTTTTGGCATTTTGTGTCTGATCTTCGGGCATCTGTACTCCTGGCGTCCGCTCCGTTTAAAAAGTGTGCCGATTGTTGATGTGATCTCACACGGTTTGATGCTGGCAGGACTGCAATTTCTGGCAGCCTATTTCAGTTACAACCAAAGCCTCAACGACCTCTGGCTTGCGCCGTTCATCAGCATGGTCGCCGCCAGTTCTTACGGACAGCTTTTTAACGAAGTCCGCGATCTCGAGGGAGACATTAAAGCGGGCGTGACCCACACCGCCAGTTTGCTTGGCGAACACGTCACCCATCAGATCATGATGGTGCTGGTCAGTTTAAGCGTGTTGGCTGGCGTTTACACTATCACCATCAACAGGCTTGTGCCAGTTTGGGTGGCAATCTTTGCCCTGACCTTGGTGGCTACCATCTTCATTCCAGCCGTGATTAAAGGCATTCGTAGCGGATCAAAGGTCAACGCCAACGAACCAGTCATTAATGCCATTCCGTACATTGGTTTTGCCATGATGGCGGTCTGGTTTATTGGACCCTGGGCGGCAAAGGCAATTGGTTTGAATCTTTAAAGCAATGGGTAATTACTAGAAAGACGTAAGGCTCGAGTCTTCAAAAACTCGAGCCTTACAACGTTTGTGCTCGCATTAATGCTTAAAGTGTCTCGAGCCTGTAAACACCATCGCAATGCCCAGTTCGTTCGCGGCGGCGATCACGTCGGGGTCACGTTTGGCGCCGCCAGGTTGAATGATGGCTTTGACCCCTGCGGCGGCGGCAACCCGCACCACATCATCAAACGGAAAGAACGCCTCACTCGAGAGCACAGCACCATTGGCGCGGTCTGCGGCATTAAAAATGGCTCGTTCGGCAGCCCAGATTCTCGAGACTGCCCCCGCGCCCAAGCCGACGGTCACACCGTCTTTTGCCAGCACCACGTTGTTGCTGCGGGCGTGTTTGCCGACATACCAGGCGAACTCGAGGTCGAGCCATTGTTGGGCAGTCGGTTGAATGTCAGTCACAACCTCGGGACATAAATCTGACCAGACCCTAACGTCGCGGTCTTGAGCCAAGAATCCGCCCGAAATCGGTTTTAACTCGAAGTTGCCAAATTTTGCTGTTCCTGCCTCGAGCACGCGCAAATCTGGTTTTTTGGTTTTGAACCACTCGAGCGCGTCGGCTTGGATGGTTGGCGCAATCAAAACCTCCAAGAACGTGCCTTTGGTGGACATGGCAACCTCGAGTGTCACGGCTTGGTTGAGTGCCACCACGCCGCCAAAAACCGAGAGTGTGTCGGCATCTCGCGCCCTTTCCCAGGCGGTTTTCGCGTCGTCGGCAAGCGCCACACCGCAAGGGTTGGCGTGTTTGACTGCAACGCAAGCTGGAACTGAAAATTCGGACACCAGCAACCACGCGGCGTCGGCATCGGCGTAATTGTTGAAGCCCATTTCCTTGCCCGCCAAGACTTTGGCATCCAAGACTGCGCCGCTCGAGTTGCCTTGACGGTACAACGCGGCTTGTTGGTGTGGGTTTTCGCCGTAACGCAGGGTTTTGACGCGGCTCAACTCGAGCGGTTTTTCATTGGGTAACAATTCGTTGTCGCCCAAGTATTGGGTAATCGCGGCGTCGTAACTGGCGGTGTGCGAGAAGGCTTTGAACGCCAGTTGCTGGCGGAATGTTTGGTCATCGGAATTTATTTCCTCGAGCACCAAAGCGTAATCGCTGGGGTCAACCACCACCCAGACGCTAGTGAAGTTTTTGGCGGCGGCACGAATCATGGTCGGACCACCGATGTCAATGTTCTCGAGCGCGTCTGACAGCGTAAAATCTGGTTTGGCAACAGTCTGGCGGAATGGGTACAAATTGACGCAAACCAAATCAATCGGTTTGATGTTTTGCGCCTCGAGTTCGGCGAGATGCTCAGGGTTTCGTTTTGCCAGAATGCCACCGTGAACGTTCGGGTGCAAGGTTTTGACGCGCCCCTCAAGAATTTCTGGAAAGCCCGTGATTTCTGAGATATATTTGACGTTTAAACCAGCCGATTGCAGGGTTTTGAACGTTCCACCCGTGCTGACCAGCTCAAATCCTTGCTCGAGTAGCCCTTGTGCGAAGGCTTCGAGACCGCTTTTGTCGGACACGCTCAACAATGCTCGTTTCATAAATCTCCTGGTCGCTCGAGTTACTTTATTTTGATTCTCGAGTTGTCTGACCCAGGCGAGCGATCACGTGTAGCGTTGAAATTTCCCCACGGTTTCCCGTGTTTATCGCCAGTCACTTCAACCCGTTTAGTGTACTCGAGAATTCTCGGTTTGAGTAGGGAATTTGGATGTTGAGCCGAAACCGATTTCGTTAAGACAGCCTAAAAAACCTGCTATTGACCTTTAAGAATCCGAGGAGTACAGTTTCCGTAACCGGTTACAAGAATTCTCTAGGGTCAGAAAGGTTTCGTATGGCGAAAGTCACGATCCAAGAAGTTGCACGCGCTGCCGGCGTCTCCAAAGGCACAGTCTCGAGGGTTTTAAACGCTCGGGAAGGGGTCAACACTGAAACCCGCAGCAGCGTTCTGGACATGATGACGCAACTCGGTTATGTGCCAGACCCAGGAGCCAGAAATCTGGCACGGCGCGGCAAACACGTGATCGGCTTGTCCTTAGACGGCGATGAACGGCGCGGTAACACCTATTACGGCATTTTGCGCGACGCACTCGAGTCACGCTTTTCGAGCGAAGGTTACACCACCAGAATTTTTTCGGGCTACGACCCAGGCTTGATCAAAGCTGAATCGGACGGCGTGATCTTGCTTGGCGTTCACCTCGACGATTCGCGCCCCAGTCAACTCGAGGCGCGGGGCGTGCCGTTTGTCATGGTTGGACACAGTCTGGAACATGCTGAAAGAGCGCCGTGGGTAGACGTGGACAACATTTCTGGCTTGTTCGAGGCGGTCAAGCATTTGACCAAATTGGGTCACAAGCGAATCGCGCATTTGACGGGCGCATCAACGGGTCAAGCCTCAAGGCAACGCATTGAAGGCTACCGCAAGGGTTTGCTCGAGGCGAAACTCCCTGTGAATAACCTGCTTGTTTGGGACGGCGAATTTACCGAAGTTGGAGGCTACCGTGCCGTAAGACGGGCGCTTGCCGCAAAACTCGAGTTTACGGCGATTGCTGCCGCCAGTGACGAGATGGCGTTCGGCGCGATCATGGCGCTCGAAGATGAAGGCTACAGAATCCCCTGGGATATTTCCGTAACCGGTTTCGATGACCTTCCAAGCGCAGCTAATTTTAAGCCAGCCCTCAGCACCGTGTGCCAAGATATTACTGCCATTGGAATTCGCGCCGCCGAAATGCTTCTGGAAAGCATGGCTGGCAAAAAAGTCTCGAGTGCGCTTGTATCGGTCAAATTGATCGTCCGAGCCTCAAGCGGCGCTCACACCACTTAAAACCTCACCCGTTTGCACAAGAGTTTATCCGTCATCGGCAATTCGCCCACATTCATGGAGGAATGAACATGAAACAGAAATACGCATTATTGGCAGCTTTTGGTTTGCTCGTTGCAGGTGCAGGCTCGAGCTTGGTGTCTTCTCAAGCGGGTACAACCATTGTGATCGGTGGTCGTGACGGTGTGACCGACACTGGTTTGGTCAATGACCTGATCAACAAATTTCTCAAACCAGCCCTGGCAAAAGACGGTATTGATGTCAAATACACCCCGATTGGCGATTACGACAAAGCCATCGTCAATCAACTCTCGGCGGGCACAGCACCAGACGTGTTCTACCTGCCCGACAACACCGCCAAGGGACTCGTCTCGAGCGGTAAGATTTTGCCATTAAACGGTTTGGTCAGCAGCGCCGACTTTATCTCGAGCCTGAATCAAACCTATACCTTTGGTGGAAAACTGTACGGCATCGTCAAGGATTTCAACACGCTCGCCACGTATTACAACAAAGATTTGTTTGACCAAGCCAATGTCGCTTACCCAAACGACAAAGACACTTGGACCACCTTCTCGGACAAACTCGCCAAGGTGCAAAAGGCGCTCGGCGCAGGGTATTACGGCACGTGCTTCCCAGCCGATTACGCCCGTTTTGCAGCGTTCGCTTACGGCACGGGTTGGAAACCAACCAAAAAAGTCACCGATCCAAGCTTTGTGCGGGCATTTGATTTTTACACCAACCTGGTGAAATCCAAGGTTGCCGTTCAACCTTCAACCATCTCGGCGGGTTGGGGCGGCGATTGCATCAAGTCTGGCAAAGTGGCTACCGCATTCGAGGGCGCATGGGCGCTCGGATTCTTGCGCGACAACGCACCAAATTTGCAATACGGCACAAGCTTGATTCCACTCGATCCAACCACCAAACGTCGCGGCAACCTTTTGTTCAGTGTTGCCTGGGCAATCAATAAGGGTACAAAGAACACGGATGCTGCCGTCAAAGTGCTCAATCTTTTGACTTCCAAAGCCGCCCAGGAGTACGTGCTCGAGAATGGTTTGGCACTCCCAAGCCGCAAGTCACTGCAAACCAGCCCGTACTTCAAGAAGTCTGGTGCAGAACCGCAAGCCAACAACACGGTTTTCCGTGGCGCATCTTCGGGCAATGTGGTGGCGTTCAACCAACCACCCGTTTTCACCGATGCCATCAACGAAGCGCTCAAGTCTGTCATGGACGGCACTTCAACCAGCGCCGAGGCATTGCAACGCGCCCAGGGCAAGATTGACCAGATCAAGTAAAGTCTAAGCGCTCGAGGCTGAACTGTTCAGCCTCGAGCCAATACAAATCAAAGCTCGAGCCTAAGCTTATCTTTTAGGCTCGAATGGGGTTTTATCGTCTCGAGCGACTTTCACAGCAAAGATTGAGGGAGAGATCATGGCACAAGCAAGCTCCCAAAGTAAACAAAACAAGACTTTCTGGAACGAAAAAAACCGTGAAGCACTGGCGGCTTATGGTTTTCTAGCACCCTTTGTTTTTACCATTGTCGTCTTTTTCGGTTATGCTTTTGTCCGAACCATTTATTACAGCTTTACCGATTACGATTTGTTTAAAACTCCCAATTTTGTGGGCTTAGACAATTACAAGAATATTTTAACCGAACAACTTTTTAATATTGCACTGGCGAATACGTTGTTGTTTTCTTTAATTGTCACCACGTTGCAAACCGTTGGCGCTCTGGTGTTGGCAGTGGTTTTAAATCAAAAACTTCGCGGCATGTTGTTTTTTCGCACCGCTTACTATATGCCCTCAATCACCTCTAGCGTCGTGATTACCCTCATTTTTATCTGGTTGTTCAGACCAACAGGTATTTTTTCGTTTGTGCTCAACTGGTTTAGCAATCACTCGAGTTTAATTCTGGCATTCTTGGTGGTTACCGCCATTTTGCAGGCAGCACAAGTGATGTATGACCGATCAAAAGGCTACCCTGCCACGGCTTTTGACCCAGCTTTTCTGTTCACTTCGGTCTTGGTTGGCTTTGTGATCACCTTGATTTTGAACGCCTTAAATATTGTTAAAGTCGGTGATCTTCCCGCGCAGCCTCTAAACTGGATTGCCACTCGAGAAAAATTCTTGGGCATCATTCCGTATCCCTTGCTTGTGATTATCATTCAAAATACCTTCACCACCATTCCGACGTTAATGCTGTTCTTTCTGGCTGGTTTGCAAGGCGTTTCCAAAAGCTTGTACGAAGCCTCGAGCATCGACGGCGCAACCCCGCAAGAACAATTGCGTTACATCACAATTCCAGCGCTTCGTCCAGTCACGTTTTACGTTGTGACCGTCGGTGTGATCGGCACATTGCAAATGTTTGACCAAGTCTCTATTTTTGAGGGCGCAAACGCACCGCTCGAGTCCACGATCACGCTGGCGTTTTACGTGTTCAAAAAAGCTTTTGACCCAAGCGGACTGCCCAAAATTGGGCTAGCCACGGCTGGCGCAATCTTTTTGGCGGTCATCACCACCGTCATGGTCATGATTCAACGACGCTTCGTGGTTTCGGATACGGGGAGTTGATATGGAAGCTACCGCCGCAATAAATTTGAAACCCAACCCGAAAGCAGACCCCAATTGGTTGGCACGCAGGCGCTGGGCAAGAGCCGGCTGGGTTTACTTCATGCTGATTCTGTTCTCGTTTGTCTTTATTGGACCGCTGTTGATGGGCACAATCTCGAGTTTGAAAACCAACCCCGACGAGTACCCGCCGCGCATTTTCTTTGAGCAACTGCGCCCCGCAAACTGGGTTTCGGCATTTCAACTGGGTTCGGCTGGCGGTGGGGACGGCTTCCTGGGCGGTTTCAGACCAGGTGCAAAAATCAATTTTGAGGTCTCGTACCTTGTGCCGCAGGGCGTCACCCCGACCGCGCCAGAGGTCAGCATCCCGAAACGCCGCGCTGGCGCTGGTGCGGGCGCGTTTGCCGCCACCGATTACGCCGCAGATTACGCAGTCCTCGAGCCGTTAAAACAAACGGCACTCGTTCCTGCCAGTATGCCAGACGGCAAACCAGGGCAGAAAGTCAGCTTTCAGATCACCGTCAATTACCCCCAAGACGCCAAAAACCTGACGAATCCAAGCAAACCCGCCCCCTTCATGGATCGGGTGCCACTCGACATTAACAGTCCCAATGAGCACGTTTACACCAGTGCCACCCTCGACCCAACGCGTCTCGAGCGTATCTTCGCGCCGAT
>JAYTKL010000560.1:0-4665 GCA_043730305.1 Deinococcales bacterium
ATTTGGAGGCAATACATCATGGCGAAAACCCTGACATTCGATGAAAATGCACGTCGCGCCCTCGAGCGCGGTGTCAACGCTGTAGCAAACGCTGTAAAAGTCACCCTTGGACCAAAGGGACGCAATGTGGTGCTCGAGAAGAAATTCGGCAGCCCAACCATCACCAAAGACGGCGTGACCGTCGCCAAAGAAGTCGAACTCGAGGATCGTATCGAGAACATCGGCGCAAAATTGTTGATCGAAATTGCTTCAAAAACCAATGACATCACGGGCGACGGCACCACCACCGCCACGGTCTTGGGTCAAGCGATTGTCCGCGAAGGCTTGCGTAACGTTGTTGCAGGCGCAAACCCACTGGCACTCAAGCGTGGTATCGACAAAGCCGTCGAATCCGCCGTTGCCGCCATCAAAGAAATTTCTGTGCCTGTCAATGACCGTAAAAGCATCGAAGAGGTTGCCAGCATCTCGGCAAACGAACCAGCCATCGGCAAGCAAATCGCCGATGCCATGGAACGTGTTGGCAAAGAGGGCGTCATCACCATCGAAGAGAGCAAAACACTCGACACCGAAGTTGATGTCGTCGAAGGTATGCAGTTTGACAAGGGTTACTCCAGCCCGTACTTCATCACCGAAACCGACGTGATGGAAGCCGTGCTCGAAGACCCATACATATTGATTGTCGAAAAGAAAATTAGCAACCTCAAAGAACTCCTGCCAGTCCTCGAGCCAGTCGTACAGACCGGCAAACCACTCTTGATTATCTCCGAAGATGTTGAAGGCGAAGCCCTGGCAACATTGGTGGTCAACAAGCTCCGTGGCACGGTCAAAGTGGCAGCCGTCAAAGCCCCAGGCTTTGGTGACCGCCGCAAAGAAATGCTCAAAGACATCGCAGCCGTGACCGGCGGCGAAGTGATCTCGGAAGAAATGGGTTACAAACTCGAGAATGCCACCATGAGTATGCTCGGACATGCCAAACGCGTGCGCATCACCAAAGACGACACGACCATCATTGATGGTGGCGGCAAAAAAGACGAAATCGACGCCCGAGTCAACGCCATCAAACGCGAACTCGAGGGTACAGATTCGGATTACGCCAAAGAGAAACTGCAAGAACGCCTCGCCAAACTCGCCGGTGGCGTTGCCGTGATTCGCGTCGGTGCAGCCACCGAAACCGAACTGAAGGAAAAAAAGCACCGTTACGAGGATGCACTCTCGACTGCACGCGCTGCCGTCGAAGAGGGCATGGTCCCAGGCGGCGGAACAACACTGTTACGCGCCATTGCTGCCGTCAAGAAAACAGCCGCCAAACTCGAGGGTGACGAGGCAACAGGCGCTCGCATCATCGTTCGTGCGCTCGAAGAGCCAGCCCGTCAAATTGCGATCAACGCAGGCTTTGAAGGCAGCGTTGTGGTCAACGCCGTGCTCGAGAACAAGAGCAAGAACTTCGGTTTCAACGCCGAAACAGGCGAGTACGGCGACATGATGAAATTCGGTATCGTTGATCCTGCCAAGGTGACACGCACCGCGCTTCAGAATGCAGCCAGCATCGGTGCGCTCATCCTGACCACCGAAGCCGTCATTGCTGACAAGCCAGAACGCGCAGCTCCAGGCGGCGGCGGTCACGAAGGTGGCGCAGGCGGCGGTATGGGCGGCATGGGCGGTATGGACTTCTAAACCTCGAGAAAATCGAGGGTACGGCGTGAAGGGGAAACCCTTCACGCTTTTTTGAAGACTCGAGATATTGGTTTGAGGAACTTTTTGTTAAAATTAAATACAAGCAAAACACGCACGAGAAGTTATTTTGATTGAAATAGAATTTAACGTCCTGTTGGTCACAACATTGCACATGCTCGAGAAAAAGCAGCAAACCCGAGAAAACTTAAAACAAAAAGACCCTGTGTTTAACAGGGTCTTTTGTTGGTCGGGGTGGCGAGATTTGAACTCACGACCACTTGACCCCCAGCGAATTCCGACAAGAAAAGAGAAAACGCTAAACTCGAGAAAATGCCGTGCAGTCAGCATATTTTGATGATTGCGGACACACTGAGTTTTACCGATCATTGGCGTTCACCGACTTCTGAGGTGTCATTCAGAGTCACCAAAGACGTGAGGCTTAAACCTAACTTTTTGCGTCTTGAATTACGAACTCGTGCATAGACATCCATCGTGATAACTGAACTTTTGTGCCTGACAATTTCTTGAACTTCCTTCGGTTCGAGTTGCCCCATTGCCAACGTGACAAAAGTACGCCTGAAGGTGTGAGAACCACCATAACGCGGGATGCCAGTTTTCAAAACGAAACCGTCAAAGACACGTAAAACATTACGATAATTGAGCGGTGTGCCAACTTCTGACGGGAACATCAAAGCGTGTTCTTTCCACAAACCCGCTTCAACTGCTAGGGTTTTGCGTTTCTCGAATTTAAGACGGTGCTGCTCGAGCATGGCGAGGGTTTCGGAATGCAAGGGCAGTGAATCAAACGAACCCCATTTTGGAGTAGTGAACATGCCGCCGTCTTTGGAACGGTTCAGGCTGTAATCAATGTTCAAAGAATCACCCTGCAAAGCGTTCCAGTGCAACGCCAGCGCCTCACCGATTCGCAAGCCACACACCAAACACAGCGAGAACAAAGGCTCGAGCGCATGACCCGCCGCAACCTCGAGAAAGGCACGGGCTTCTTCTTCAGTCCAAGCGCCTCGAG
This sequence comes from Deinococcales bacterium, assembly GCA_043730305.1. Taxonomy (GTDB): domain Bacteria; phylum Deinococcota; class Deinococci; order Deinococcales; family JAAFIG01; genus JANXTZ01. The sequence continues at coordinate 2,702 of JAYTKL010000560.1, forward strand.
TGTTGGTGACTTTTACCTTTGGTCTGTCCACTTTGACAACGGGATTCACCTCGAGCATGTCGAGCTTCACGGCTTCATTCAAAGCCGCATTGATAAAGTTGTACAGCGCTTTGCGGTAAGAGTCGCCCAAGTTGGCATCAGAAAAACGCACGAGCGCCGCCCGAATCATCAAAGGATTGACTCGAGCTAACGGCGTGTCCCCTAACTCGCGTTTCCAATGCCTGACATAGTGCTTGTACATGTCCCGAGTGCTGAGTTTGAGGTCACGCCCTCGAGCATCAGAAAAGCGATCAAGCCAAACGCCAAGATTCAAATTCTCACGGTTCGGTAAAATCGCGCTCGAGGCTTGACCATGCAAGACACGCAACTGTTCAACCACCTCACGCTGACTCGAGCCGTACACCCATTTTTTGATCTGCTTTCCGTCACGGTAGCCAATTGTCTCCGAGGCAGTCCAGCGCCCATCTTTGCGAAGAAATGGACTGCCACCCGCGCCCTTGGCATTGCGGAGTTTTGGTTTACGAGCCATCGGCAGACTTCCAACTGGTTACGCTTTGCTCGAGCCAACGTTCACGGGCTTTCTTTGGGATGATGATGCGCCGCCCCCTTGCGCCCATGCGAAGGCATTCAAGACGACCCGCACGAACTTCGACGGTCAAAGAACTGATGCTCACGCCGAGAACAGCCGCCGTGTGTTTCATGTGCAAGCATTCACGATGCTCGAGTTCTGCGACTTCGACAGCCGAAAGTAATTTTAATCCTGGCATGATTCACCTATCCCATTCACGCGGGACACCACGGGCGCGAATGCTCATTGCTTGGGCATCAACATCAACGCGGTATGAGTCACGAATGCTCGAGCGCCGCGCCATGTCCTGCGCTGGGGTTGTTCGCTTGTCACTAGATAGCGTATCAAGCATGGATTGCTTAAATGCCCGTAAGGGTTCGCCCTGAAATGTGGTGTCAGTAAACTCGAGAAGTGCTTGACCCGCCACAAAATCAAGCTCGAGCGACGGATTTAGCTTATGTTGCTCGAGGGCAGAATGCAGCACTTGGAAAGCGCCCAAGCGCATTTCATGACTTGCAAATTGAATACGAACTTGAAGAGGAGTATCGCCACGATGGAAGTTCATTCACGATCACCACCAAGGGCAACACGCTCGAGCCGTCTTTCAGCACTTCGCTCAAGTGATTTTTCAAAACGATGTTCAATTTGCCTTTCAGCACGTTGCTCGAGCTTTTCAATTTCTGATTTCTCAACCACCTCTAAATCATCCAGAAAAACGCCCTTACCCTCGAGAAAAACACCATCGGCAGCCACGAACGCGCACGGGTCGGGCATCATACCGAGCGCTTTCAGTTTTGCCCCAAATGATGAGCCATTTTCGAGCACTGCCATGAACGAAACGCGGCGCGGTTGTCCTTTGGGCTTAGCGGTGCAAAGCATTTCAGCGCCCGTGACCGCATGACCAAGCGTCTCGAGAATTGACGCTTTCAAAGTTTCTGGAACGTCTGCCAACAACTGCATAAAGAACGTGGTCGAATCACGCTTGAGCGTGTCAAAAAAGCGTTCGGACGTTGTGCAATCGGTGCAACACACATTCACGTTGCCGCCGAGATCAGGCAATTGAACCGCTTGCGAAGGCTCGAGAGGGACACCGCACACATTGCACTCGAGGGCTTGGGAACGAACTTCACGAACTGGGTTAGAAGAGTTTGACATCAGAGCCTCCGTGGTTGGTTGAGAGATTTTGGCAATCCAAAAGCCACAGAGCGCTGTGAATGGCGTTCTGTGCTTGAAGTCGAATATGTGGGTTTAAGGGTTGCAAAAGCGCCCCGAACAATTCCACGCTTGCCGATTCAAGTGATATGTATAAGATTTTGTGGACGACCAGAACAGCCTCAAAATGGAGGCTACAATGGAAAAACACAAACCCTACACAGCCGAATACAAACTCGCAGCG
>JAYTKL010000561.1:0-1238 GCA_043730305.1 Deinococcales bacterium
GTAATGTGGTGGAACTCGCACTCGAACATCAGGTTTAACTACAACCTATGTTTACATTCTGCCACTCGAAAGAGTGGACTTTTTGTTATCCCTCCAGAAATTGCTCAGTTATTTAAGGTTAGAGCAGCGGTTCACTGAGCGCTGATCGAGATTCTATGTTTAATTGATAACTCGAGGCTCAACAGTGAGTGGCAGGTTCTGCCCCCGAGCCTGCTCGAGTTCGGCTTTGACGATGATCAGTTGTTGCTGTAAAAACAAGCGCTCCCGTTGAATTTCCTCGAGCGTCTTGGCACGCACCACCGCATCGGATTTCAGTTGATTGACCAGCTCTTGCAACTCACGAAGGCGGGTTTTGATTTCCTCGAGGTTCAAGACCGTGCTGGGTTCAACTTTGACCATCAAAAAACAGCCACCGTCAGATAATAATAGGCAACAGGCAAAGCGAACAACAAGCTGTCCATGCGGTCGAGCAAACCGCCGTGCCCTGGCAAAAAATTACCGGAGTCTTTGACGCCAAAACCGCGTTTGATCACGCTTTCGGCAAGGTCACCCAGTTGCGCGGCGGATGATACAAGAATGGCAAAAATCCAAATTTCGGAGAGTTTGACATCCAAAATGATCGGTCTGATCGCCTCAGACATGCCAAAAACCATCAACATGCTAAACACCAACCCGCCCAGCGCACCCTCGAGCGTTTTGGCGGGACTGATTTCGGGTGCGAGTTTACGCTTGCCGAAACGACCACCCACAAAATAAGCACCCGTGTCGCTGGCGTACGCGCCAACGGCGGTGATGATGATGTACCAAAAACCGATATGATCATTGGGTGTGTAACGCAGCAACATACCAAACGAAATCAAGAACGGGATGTAAAGCACGCCAAACAAGCTGGTCATGATGCGTTCGAGCGGGCGCTCCGAAGGTCGAATCACTTCGACAATCATGACCCACATGAAATAAGCCCACATGACAATTTCACGCCAGGGAACACCGCGCCAGTTTTCGGGCAGAATCGGCAAACTGGCAACCAACATCAACACGCCAAACACATAAATACTGCGCCCACCCACACTATAACCCTTACTTCGTGCCATGCTGCGAAACTCGTGCAAGCCAATCACAACGGCAGGAACTGCCAAAATCATTGCACCAATCCAACCCAGCCACAACATGCCGACCACCGTTCCAAAGGCAATCAGACCCCAAACGGCGCGTTGCCCAATCTCCGAAGTGGTTCG
>JAYTKL010000562.1:0-9655 GCA_043730305.1 Deinococcales bacterium
AGCCATGAAAGACGGCTTGGTGGCTGCCGAACGCTGCGCGGGGAAACCGAGTGTCAACGATGCCGTGGCAGTGCCTGGAGTGGTCTACACCAGCCCAGAAATCGCCTGGGTCGGACCAACCCAAACCGAACTCGAGGCGAAAGGCTTCAACCTGAAAATTGGTAAATTCCCGCTTGCCGCTTTGGGTCGCGCCTTGACGCTGGGTTCAACCGAAGGCACGATCAAAATGATTGCCGATGCCGAAACCGATTTGGTACTGGCGGTTCACGTGGTTGGACCAAACGCCAGCGATATCATTGGCGAGGCGTGCTTGGCGCTCGAGATGGCAGCGACCGTGACCGACATTGCCCTGACGATTCACCCACACCCAACCCTTGCCGAATTGATGGGCGAGGTGGCGGAGGCGACGCACAAGCACAGCATTCATATCATGAACAAGTAGCGGATAGAGAATAGCAAAAGGCGAATCCAATGCGGGTTCGCTTTTTTGTCGCTCGAGATTCAATTTTGTTGACCATAATTCAGGTTTCAAACTCGAGCTGCATTTTCATCCAACCGCTCGAGTTAAAAAAGTTTGCAATCGCACTGCCTGGTGGCACAATGCCGTCGCAAGCAAGCCGAATTTCTTCGGGCAAACTCATCTCGAGGACTGGTAGCAGATGCTCGAGTTGCGCCACATTTTTGGGTCCTATGATTGGTGCGGTAATGCCTGGTTGATCTTTGACCCAAAGCAATGCAAGTTGTGCTGGGTCAAAACCAGAATCCCTGGCGAGTTTGACAAATTGATTTGCCGCCCGCACCGCATTTGGCGTGACCCGGTCTGCGTAAATACCGCCGCGTTGCGCCGCTCGAGAATCCTCTGGGCGCGTGTTCTCGTTTTCGTATCGCCCCGCCAGCATTCCCATTGCCATTGGCGACCACGGCAGCAATGCCAGATTGTGCGCTTGCGCCATCGGCACAAGTTCATTTTCAATGCGGCGATCGAGCAAATTGTACGGCGGTTGTTCAGACGCAAAACGCACAAAACCTTTCGCTTTTGAAGTCAAAATCCCCTCGAGAATCTTCCAGGCGGGCGCGGTGCTGCACCCGATGTACCGCACCATGCCGCACCGTACCAAGTCGGTCAGGGCAGACAGGGTTTCCTCGAGCGGCAGGCTAAAATCCATGCGGTGCAACTGGTACAAATCAATATGATCGGTGCGAAGGCGCTTTAAGCTGTCCTCGCAGGCTTTCAGAATGTGCTGCCGACTGTTTCCACGGTCATTCGCACCCGTGCCTGTCGGGTAATGCACTTTGGTCGCAATGAATGCCTGATCGCGGCGTTTTGACCGCTCGAGCGTCTGCCCAATGATGCGCTCACATTCCCCGGCGCGGTACGAATTGCTGGTGTCAATCAAGTTAATTCCAGCCTCCAGCGCCCGCTCGAGCATTGTCTCGCACTCGATTTCCGAGGTTGGGTTTAAGAAATTGTCGGTTCCCAAAGCCAGTGGCGAGACGAAAACTCCAGTGCGTCCAAAAGGTCGATATTGCATGACTGTATTCTGGCAGGAAAATCTGGGCTGTGCTTCAACTCGAGGGTTTGAACGGATTATCGGGCTGGTTTTTGAGGGCATTATTTGTGCAAGTTCGTGGTGTGACGACCTGAACATTCCGATAATTAGAAATTCTGGATTGTAACTCTGGATACAGAATCTCAGGCTGGTTGAGCAATACTTTTGTTTACACAATTAAAACCTCGTAGCCGATAAATTGTCAGCCTTTCAAACCCTTAACCGCAGTGAGAGGAGCAGACCATGAATCAAAACATCGCCCTATCAGCCGCCCATCCAGTGCAATGCCGTTGGGTTCCAGGCACGCTCGATAAAGTTCGGGTCAGCGACCCCGAGATTCATCAGGACATGATCCTCGAGCTTCGTGACTTTTTAGAACTCGCCAACCGCGATGCCGTCAACGCGCTACACATGAAGGGTTTGGCGCAACTCGAGTGCGATCAAAATCAATGGAATGTGCTCTCAAAGCTGGCGGTATCGCCGTGGAATGATTCCTCGGCGTATCTTTAAAACTTAAGCTATTCCAAAATCCTTGGAAGTTACAATAATTCGCATATTGAATTGTTTGCTCTTCCAAGGATTTTAAAAGTGACTCAAGCCACAACTAGAAGCCTAAAGCACAATGTCGCTCAAGGCTCGAATCGGAATGAAAGTCAGCGCTTCTTCGCCTATCACAGGTTGATTGCTGCTGGCGATGGTGTCCGCCTTGCGCAGCGCTTTGCCGAAATCCAAACCCGTGCGTTTCTCAATTTGCGCAATCGTCACGCGCCAGTGCGAAACATTGACGCTCGAGCTTGGCTGCGGCGTGCCCAGCGATTTTCGTTCCTCGCCCAAAAGCGCCAGTTGATCAACCACCATGCCGACCGCCTTGAGCGCCTTCTCGCCCTTCCAGACCACGATTTTCCAGAACGACGATGGTATCTGCACGTCGTCCGCCCAGAGGTCGATCGTGTCGTCAAAAATCGGTCCTTGAAAGACAGATAAATGCTTGTTGGGATTACCAGTTTTTAAAACACCCTGCTCGAGAATGTACTGCTCGACACCCTGCCAGTATTTGGTGGTCTGGTTAAAACGAAAATGTTGCGGCGAGCAATTGGTGAAATGAAAGGTGTCCGCGTTGGCTCGAGCGGCGGTCTGGTTGTCGCCCCAAGTTGGGTCAGAGCGCCGCGTCAAATGTCCACGGTCAAAATAGCTTGACCACGCCGAATAAAAGCTTTGATCCAGGAAATAACTGGCACTGATGCGCACATCCTTAAACCAAGTTTCAGCCTCGCTGTTTGACACCTGCCCCGTTTTGCGATCTATTGACAAATAGGTGTCACCATCAATGTTGGTGGCGGTAAACAGCGCGATGCGTTTGGATTTGTTCAACTTCAGACTGAAATGTTCGTACTTCAACTCGCCAGCCTCGAAATCAGCCTCTTGCGCCCGCAACGGCGCAATCTGCGAAATATCCGTGACCACAGGCAGCGGCACGGGAAAGCGGTCAATAAAATCTGGGTTGTAACCCGTTCGGTTGCTGTAATCCTGATCGATTTTTAAAGCCTCCGAACCCCGAGTTAAGGTTTTTGTCGGGGTTTCAAGGTTTGCAGCCACACTCGAGGTGTTTGCAGGCACAGACACCTCGCTGCCACCCAAACGCACCGTGATTTCCAGAGGAATTGTCATCTTGATTTCGCTCGAGTCTGCCATAAGAACTCCTTGTGAATCAAAAACTTCAGATGCTTCGGGTTTTGAAATTTTCGGTGGTGAAAGTTTTTTGGTTTCTCCCGCAATCGAAGTGACCCTGGCAGCCCCCGCCGCCTCGAGCACCTCGTGCAACAAGGCTTGCTGACTTGACGGCAAGCCAGCCAGCCTGGATTGCAAATCCTTGTAAATCGCGCTGATTCGCACGCCCTCATTGACCGTGATGGTCACCGGAATCTGCACGCCACGGTCATCTTGATGCTCGAGAAACGGTTGCGCCCAGTGGTGCAACGCCACCAACTCCCACTCGTCGTTGAAGACCGGCGAACCCGACGAACCCTCCTCGGTGTCGGTTTCGTACAGCAGCGTACGGTCTGTACGGTAAACCAAATTATTGTTGCGAAGCGCAATCATTTTCAGCCAACCTTTTGGATGCTGAACGATGTTGACGTTCATGCCAATCACGTGCCTGTCGGGACGATCCGACAGCGCACAAAACCCAAAATCGGACAATGCGACACTCCCAGAATTCAAACGTCCCACCGCCACAAGCGCGTAATCCAACTGATCTGGAAGCGAGAACAACGCAAACTTTTCAGGCTCGAGCAAATAAGTGGTGGTCGCCACAGCCCTGCCATCATTGCCCAATTCTCGATCAAAGGTAATCTGCGCCCCTCGAGCCTCAAAGAGGTCGTTAATCACATGGCAATTGGTTAAAAACAAGTTTGGGCTGACCAAAAAACCACTGCCCAATTTCGAGGCGTTCGGCGTGTTGACCTCGACATACGCCACCGCCCGACGCACGTCTGCGCCCACCTTCAAAAACCGAATCGGTTGCAAATCAATCGTGTCACCGACCACCGCTTCCGCCCCAGGCGGCGCGACACCTTCAACGCGTTTGTCCATGTACGCCGCAGACCGTACTGGGTCGCGTTCGGCATCGCGCCAACGTTTTTGCGCGATCAAGGTTCTAACACGGTCACGTTCAACCTGGCTGGACTTGACAAGCTCGAGGATCGATTGGCTGTCATCTGGGTTCATGGTTCACCTCTGGAATGAACTCTTGGTGCTGGGTTGTAACCATGAAAGTATTGCACGAGGATGTGAAAAAACCTTGATGGGTTGCAAATTCACAGCGCTGTGGGCAAAATAAAACTCGAGCGAGCATAACGCCACCCTCTCATCCCCAACCCTCTTGACCCCAAACATGCACCTGGCGGACGGGGTCGCCTTCTCTCCTCGGAGAGAAGGGAGTTTAGGTGCTATTTCGAGATACGAGAATATTGCGTTTTGATGTAGTCTTTTGGTTACATTTTTGAATCTCGAGCCAGAGTTTTAAGGTGTGGCGGTAACGGCTGCTGCGACATTCAATAAACCCGAACCGCAAGAATCTTCGGCTAAAACCTGGTTGCATCCCGAAGGATCGGCTGTTTTCTTTAAAATCTGTTTGACTTGAGCAGGAAACAAGCTCGGGTTTTTGCTGAACATCAAGGCTGCCGCTCCCGAAACATACGGTGCAGCGTAAGAAGTGCCGCCGCTCGAGTTTACATAAGCGCTTTCGGTTCTCGAGTACGTGCGAACGTCCACGCCTGGGGCGACCATATCAACGCTTTTGTGTCCTGTCGCAAACTTTGCGTAATCCATGTTTTGGTCAATCGCTCCAATAGACATTAAGTTCACTAAATTAACTCGAGGGTCGTTGGAAAAAGCGGCTGGAAAAACAGGTAAATTAAACCGATAATCGCTTGGGTCAAATTCTCGAGTGTTGCCCGCCGAAGCCACCACCAGCGCTTTCTCGAGGTTGGCATCCCGAATTGCGCCTTCCAAAATGGGTGAGTTGATAAAACTTCCCAAACTGACATTCAACACTTTGGCTTGCACCGATTTTGACAGCGCGAAACACACGCCCATGACCACACTTGCATCTGTGCAATGCCCATCGGCACGGCAAACTTTGACAGGCGAAATGCTCGAGCTTGGGGCAACGCCAACGGGTAAACCATTGGCGCTCGAGCCACCAATAATTCCTGCGACTCCCGTACCGTGTCCTTCTGGGACAAGTGCGAAGTCGTCATTGGTCGAAGGCGTTGGCGATTCAGGATAAACAAAATTTGCTCCTGGAATCATGTTTAATGCGCGAATTCTGGTTACACCTGTATCCAAAACCGCAACCCGCACACCCTTGCCTTGATTGCTTTTTTCTGGTGCTTGAACAGCTTGAAGTCCCCAAAAGTTTCCTGTATCTTTGCTATCGGTTTGACTTGGCAAGCCAAGACCTTGTGGTGCAACACCATAAGGTGCATCACTACCAAAAATGCTGATGCCTTGTTGGTCGAGAACTGCAATAGTGTCTGAAACATTGCCTTGATTTAATCGGAACTTCAGTAGTATTTTTCCGCACACCTGCGAATTTGTGCCGTTTGGATCGCTGGCTCGAGCAGGAATTGGAATGCTATTGACCAAAGTGACATTGGCTTTTTTGGCGAGTTGTGCCAGTTTTTTATTGTCAAACAAACTTTTTGCATTTTTTGCGTTTCCTTCGATGTTGTAAATCGCCAAAACTTCATTTCCAGAATAATCCATCTCTGGCGTTAACGTCTTGAAAGACTCGAGTGGTTGCCAGACCAAACGCGGTCTTTTGTCTGTTTGCGCTTGGCTGTTTACCACAGCAGCCAAACTCGAGATTCCCAAAACCAAACCAGCCACAAGCCAACGCCGAAACACTGTTTTCATGCTTTCACCACTTTCTTCGGACTAAAACCGAAATTTAATTTTTTAATTGATCGAGAAGCTGATTCGCTCGAGCTTGCCAATTTTGATCCTTTGTTAAGTATGCAAAGTCAAGCATGAGTCGAGCTTCTTCAAACGGATCATTGATTTTTTGAACTTCACGTTGAGCTGAATCAAAATCATGTTCAACTGTATGAAGAGCAGCTCTAGTCATCGGAGTATCTGCAAGTTTTATGGCTTGATGGGCAACTTCTGTACTGTTTTGCAAACGTGCAAGTTTGCTCAAGGCAAAAGCTTCACGGTCAGTTTGATTTCCAGTTTGGGCGATTCTACTTGCAGATCGAAACGAGTTAATTGCCTGTGAGACATCATTTTTCAGAGCATAAATATCGCCTTGAAACAAATAAAATTCAGTCAATTGGAAAAAGTGAGACTCACTTGACGGAGAACCGTTAGTAATCTGTTGCATCAATGCCATTCCAACTTCGAGATTTTTCTGAGCGTCTTCCCACAAACCTAGTCGGATTTCAACTTCAATCAAATTACTTCTAAATAGCACTAGAACTGGTTTACTACGTGCTACCCGAGGTGATTGAATGGCTCGTTGATATGCTTCTCGAGCCTCGTAGAACTTCTTTTGAGAGAAGCGAATGATTCCAAGGGTATTGAAAACCGCATGTGCAATAACATCTTCACCAATGGGTTTTACCATTTGTAGAGCTAATTCATAAAATTGCTGTGCTTGGGCAAGTTCTCCAAGTTTCCAACTTAACAAGCCAAGATTCGCTTGAGTGCGTGCTGAATTTGATAAATTTCCCAAACGCTGTCGAATTTCTAAACTTTCTTCAAAAAAACCTCTAGCCTCTGGTCGAACTTGATCTGTCAAAACCAATCCGAGATTATCCAACGTATCCCCTAACTTCTCCAAATCCCCCAACGCCCTTCTAATCTCGAGCGCTTCCCGCAAGTACCGTTCCGCGCCTTGCAAGTCTTGCTCGAGCCATTTGGCGAGTCCCAAATTGTGCAGGGTGTTGCCGCGCTCAACCAGCACCTCTATCGAATCCAGCCCCTCGAGCAATGCCAGCGCTTGGTTTGCCAGTGCTGCGGTGGCTTGCGCGTCTCGAAAGTACGTGCCGAGCAGGTTGGCTCGAGCGTTCAGCAAACTGGCGCGGGTCACTACGTCCAAGCCTGCAATCAATAGATCGGCGCGGTCGAGGTCTCGGCTGGCTTCGTCCAATCGCATCAGGCGTTCAAAGACTCGAGCGCGGCGGGTGAGGGTGCGAACGCGGGTGTTGGGGGTCGTGGCTCGCTCTAAAGCGCGGTCATACCAGAGCGCCCCTGCGGTCATGTCGCCGCGCAGGGATTGGCTTGTGCCGGCTTTGGCGAAGGTCTCAGCGATGTCCGCCATCTGTGAAGGCTCGAGGGTGATCGTGCCGCCTTGTAGGGCGTTCCAGTAGTGTTGCGCGGCAAGTTCTGGGGTGTCATGTCTGGCTTGAGCGGCGCGAAGCTGGAGGACTTGCTGGCGCTCAAACGTCAGGTGAGTTTTGGCAACGCTGAGGGTCAGGTCGTGGTTGAAGTGAATACTGGTGTCGCCGCGCCTTAACACTCGAGCGTTTCTGAGGGCACTCAAGCCTTCAACCACCGCGTCGTAACCCAGTTCGGTCACGGTTTTGATCTCGAGCAAGGTCGAGCCTTCGCCCAAAACCGCGCACGCCTCGAGCACCAATTGGGCGGAAACATTTTGGTTGATGCTGTTCAAACGGTATTGAATCAATTCTTGAACGCTGGGCGGAATTTGTGCCGCGTTGGGTTTGACGTAATCCGCCTCGAGCATCTCGAGCAGGTACAGGGGATTGCCGCCAGATTGTTGTTCGAGCCAAGCAATGTCACTGTTTGATTGTCCGAGGCGTGTGGTCAGTTCTTGAATGGCGGTTTCGTTCAAGGGTGGCAACTCGAGGCTGATTCCGGCGTGTTCGCGTTGTAACAATTCGGGCAGTCGGGACAGCTCGAGGGTGGCGTTTTGTTCGGTGTCGCGTTGGGTCACGATCAGCAGTAAACCGCGCGGTGGTGGTTTGCGTAAAAGCTCGAGCACCAGCCCGAAACTGGCGGGGTCAATCCATTGCAGGTCGTCTAAAAAGAGTAAGGTCGGGCGGATTTCGTCGCTGAGTAACCAGCGTATGCCGAGCAACAACAGGCGTTCGTCTTCGCTGGGCGCGTCGCCGGTCACCTCCAGAAGGTCGGGCACAAACCGTGCGATGGCGGCGCGAAGCTCACTGGGCATTGCTTCGAGGTCGTGGCGTCTGGCGCGAACGAGTTGTCGCACGACCATGTCAAAGGTTCGCCAGGCTGGAGTGTGGCGTTCACTGAAACCCTCTGCGTGAAGGTAAGCGCGTTTTTGTGGGTCGAGTTGCGCAATCCAGTGCCGTGCCAGTTCGGTTTTGCCCGCGCCAGGTTCACCGATCAGACGCACGCCCCAAACCCGTCCCTCGAGAGAGTTGGGCAGCGCGGTGTTCAGTTGCTCGAGGGTGGTGTCGCGTCCCAGAAATGGCACGGGTTTCTCCTGGTGTTGGTTGGCAAAAAGCTCAATAAGTAAACCTCGAGCGGCGGCAATTTCATTGGCGTTTGCCATGTCCAGCGCCGCTTCAATATCAGAATTCGGGCGACCCCCGAGTTCGTGCAGGCACTCGAGCAGTTCGCGGTGGGCGAGTCTGGCGCGTTCGGGCTGATTGCTGGCGGTCAAGACCAGCATTCGGTACAAGAGCATTTGTTCTTGCGGGTCGCCAATTTCGGGTTTGACAGCCTCGAGAAAGGGAAGTGCCGCCAGCCAGTTTTGGGCGTTCAGATGATGCAGCGCCAGGCGCACTCCAAGGTCGCGTCGGAGTTGCTGCAATTCTTGGCGTTTGGCTTCCAGCCAATTTTGAAACTCGAGGTCGAATTTGGCATCCCAGGCGGGTTCTGGAAAGCCCAGAAATTCTTGTGCCAGAGCACTCCAAGACTCGAGCCAGTGGTTTGGATTTTCGGACGTTGTGGCTTGGAGTTGTGTCTGCCAGTCGCTCGAGAATTCGCCGCCAAGTTGCAGGGTTCGGGTTTTGTCGTCGCTGACAAACGGATCGAAACCCAGTAGGTCGCGGATTTGATTGAGCGCCGTCGAGAGGCTTCCCAGGGCGTTGCTTTTCCCAGCCCAAAGCATTTGCGCCAAGCCATCTCGAGTCGGAATTTTGTGGCTCAGGTCGGAGAGCAATGCCAGCAAGACCACAGGTTTGCGTCCCAGCTCGAGGATTTGCCGATCGAGTAAGACTTGTGGTCTGCCGAGCAACTGAAATTCCAAACGTGTCACAATTTACAATACAGCAAAGTGAGAGATTGGCTTCATAAAGCTCAAAATTCGCGTTATACAGGCTTGTCATCACCGTCACCCCTTGAAGGCTCAAATTAAACCCCCAGTCTCAAAACAGTCTCAAAACGGTGGTTCAAATCCCTAGTCAAGAGTTCAAATCGTCTCGAGAGAAGCTGTTGCAAATGGCACGAATTGATTTTGAGGGCTTTTTGAGACTCCGTGCCTAAGCTAAACGAGCTTCAAATCCATCAAAGGCATATTGCTTTGCACCTGCAAAGGATGCCGAACAGGAGTGTCATGAGGAAAATCAATTACATGAAACGCGCCGCCAAACGTTTTCTTTTCGGGACAA
>JAYTKL010000563.1:0-2276 GCA_043730305.1 Deinococcales bacterium
AAAACCTTCAAGCCACTCGAGCATGACAATATCAAGGTGGTTGGTCGGTTCGTCGAGCAGGAGAAGCTCGGGTTGGGCGACCAGAATTTGCGCCAAGCCCAAACGGGTTCGTTCGCCGCCGCTCAAACGATTCGTGAACTCATCTTCGCGCCCCGTAAACCCGAGGCTCGAGAGCACAATGTCGCGCCTCGAATTTTTGGCGTAACCGCCGCGAAGTTGGTAATGCTCCTCGAGTTCGTGGTATTTCTCGATGACACTCATGTCTTCAAGGTGCGGCTCGAGCGCTTTCATCTCAGATTCGATGGCGTCGAGTTCGATGAATGCACCCTCGACGATGCTGCGAATCGTGCTGGCTTCGTCAAACACTGGGTCTTGGGCGAGCATTCGGATTGATAGCCCTGGCGCGAGCACGACTTTGCCGCCGTTGGGTTCTTCGAGTCCTGCCAGCAATTTGATGATGGTGCTTTTTCCCGCGCCGTTGCGCCCGACCAGTGCGATCCTGTCGCCTGGATTGACCGCGAAGTTCACATCTTCGAGCACGAGTTGTGAGCCATAAAATTTATCGACGTGGGTGAGTCCGGCAAGCATACAAGCTCGAGTATATCTTGTGAGGCTTGGATTCCAAAGGGCAAATCAAAAGTGGGCAGTTTAAAACTGCCCACTTTTGATGATTTATAAAATTACGGAGTCGTAATAAGTGTGTAACTGCCCGAACCGCTGTAGGCGTAAACGCGCCAACGGTACGTGCCTGCGGCGGCAGAATAGGTGATGCTTTCACTGGCGGTCGAACCCAGAGAACTCGAGACGCTGCTCCAAATTCCTGAAGCGCTGCGTTTTTGCAGGTACAAATCAAAGTCAACGCCCGAAGGTCCTGAAAGTTGACCTTTGAGGGTCGTGGCGGCAGACACCGCAAAGCCTGTAGAGCTTGGCTGATACGAATTCACACCCGTTCCTGAAAGTGTGCCCGTGTAAGTCGTGCCGGTTGGCGGTGGTGGGTTTCCGCCGCCCGTTAACGGCGAGTACAACAACAAATTCGGTGATCCAGTGCCGACGCTCGAGATGGCGTTGGTCGTGGCGGTGCTGGTGATGGCTGTACCAACGGCGGCGGCGCTGGCGCTGGGGTTGCCCTGCAAGTACAGGGCTGCCACGCCAACCACGTGCGGGGTTGCCATGCTCGTGCCAGAAATGGTGTTGGCGGCGGTGTCATTGGTGATCCAACTTGAGGTGATGCTCGAGCCTGGAGCAAAAACGTCAACGCAATTTCCGTAATTCGAGAAGCTCGAGCGAGCATCGGTGCTGGTGGTCGAACCGACGGTGGTGGCGGTTGCCACTCTTGCGGGTGATGTGCTGCAAGCGTTAACGTTGCTGTTGCCTGCGGCGATGCCGTAAAACACGCCTGAAGCGATGGAGTTTTGCACGGCGTTATCGAGCGCGGTTGATGCGCCGCCGCCGAGGCTCATGTTGGCAACGGCTGGGCTGATGTGATTGTTTGTGACCCACTCCACGCCTGCGATCACGCCCGAGTTTGTGCCCGAACCAGCGCAGTCGAGCACGCGCACGGCATACAATTTGACGTTTTTGGCAACGCCGTAAGTCGAACCGCCAATCGTGCCTGAGACGTGTGTGCCGTGACCGTTGCAGTCGTTGGTGCCGTTTGCGTCACTGATTGCACCAAAACCCGAGACGGCACGACCACCAAATTGGGTGTGCGTAATCCGAATGCCAGTGTCAATCACATAGGCGTTCACGCCGCCACCGTCGGGCGTATAGCTGTAACTGCCGTTCAATGGCAATGCGCGTTGATCAATGCGATCCAAGCCCCAAGTTGCGCCCGTTTGGGTCGTGTTGGCGCTCATGGTTTGGTCGGCTTCGATGTATTCAACCCTCGTGTCTTGACGTAAACTGGCAAGCGAAGCATCCGTAACTCGAGCGGAAAAACCTGCCAGAGAGCTGGTGTACACATGGTCAATCTCGAGGTTGGCTTTTACAAAACCGATGGCTCGAGCGCGGTCTGAGAGGTTGCTTGCCGCCATGCGTTCGACCAGGTTTTGGTTATCAAGACCTTTCTTTAAAACAACAATGTAACGATTCGGAATCGCGGTTGGTGAATCAGTACCATATAACGGCGCTACCGCGCTTTCTTCTGGTGTACTGATGGGTTGCCCGCATCCGACAAGCGTCGTGGCGAGAATGGCGGCAAACACAAACGATCCCTTGAGCGACATTTGTACCTCCAAAAACTGAATTTTTGTACTTCGCTCAAGATACTAACTCAA
>JAYTKL010000564.1:0-10805 GCA_043730305.1 Deinococcales bacterium
TTTTAAACCTGAACTGGAACGGTTTTGGTATTTCGGGCGCAACTTGGGCGGCAATTCTGGTTTTGATCGCGGCAGGTTTTGGCGTGGCATTCAGTCTTAATAAGCGCGATGTTGGTTATAACATGGTGCTGCTCTGGGCGTTTGGCGGAATCTACGTGGCGCAATCAACCAATAACTTGATTGTTGGTAGCCTGATTTTGAGTGCAGTCCTGATTTTGGCGGCAATCGTGTTTAGTCGTCTTCCAGGACGTTCAATGCTCTCTCGAGCCTAAAAGTTCATCAACCTCGAGTCAGACACGGAACTTGTATGGGGTTGAGCGTCACATTTTGCCCAAAAACTTGTTAATCTAGTGCCTAATGACTCAGACTCTTTTAGGACTTGATTTGGGCGGCACAAAAATTGCAGTAGCCGCAGTTAAAACTGGCATTACCGATGGCGGCATCATCGAAAAACGCATTATCCCAACCCCTCGAGATGGTTATGAAAGCGTGTTTGCAGCCATGATCGCCGCCGGAAAAGAAGTGATTGCTGCCGTTGGAGGCGTGGATGGTATCGGCGTGGGCGTTCCTGGACCAATTGATTTTAAAAAAGGCGAAGTGATTTTTGCCCCGAACATTCCAGGTTTTGACAATGCGCCCGTCACCGCCGCGCTGTCAGCAGGTTTTGGGCGTCACGTCGAACTCGAGAACGATGCCAACGCCGCCGGACTTGCCGAGCACGTGCTTGGCGCGGCTCGAGGTTCAAGTTCGAGTATTTTCCTGACCATTTCCACGGGTATTGGCGGCGGCATCGTGATTCATGACCGTGTTTGGCGCGGCGCGAACGGCGTGGCTGGCGAGGTCGGGCATATTGTCGCGCTGCCAGGCGGTGTGGTCGCAGGCAGTGGCGTGGCTGGGGCGCTCGAGGCTGTGGCAAGCGGTACGGCGCTGGCTCGAGATGCCACGTATGCTTTCGCCCGTCCGATGGACACCCGAGAATTGTTCGCGCTGGCGCAAGCTGGCGACTGGAAAGCCTTAAAGATAGTCGATCAAGCCGCGTATTACTTGGGTGTCGCCATTGCCGACATGCAAAAAATCATTGATCCAGAATTGTTCGTGCTTGGCGGCGGCGTCAGTGAAGTTGGCGCGTTTTACTTGGATAAAGTCCAAGCCGCTGCCGATGATTCGACCAAAGGTTTTGGTAAAATTATCATCAAAAAAGCTGTGCTTGGTTCGGACGCAGGTGTGATCGGTGCGGCACTCGCGGCTCGAGCTTAATTGAAACAAAAAATTGCCAACCACGACAGTTGACGATGGATTCTCGAGGTTTAAAAATCAATCTCATCCCAAGTCGTATACTGGTGCTCATGCAGTTTCTTCCTTTTTTAATCGTGGCAGTTTGGGTGGTGTTCGATCAATGGCTTAAAGCTTGGGTTGTGACGAACATTCCCAACATCAATGATTTTTCGGGTGCGGTTCACACCATTCCAGGTTTTTTATCGCTGTTGCACACGACCAACAAGGGTGCGGCTTGGAGTTTGTTCTCTGGCGCGACCCCAGTTTTGGTGGTTTTGCGCTTTGTGGTCGGTGCTGGCATTTTGTACTGGGTGGTGCGTCAACCCAAACTCCCGAAAATTCAGATGGTCGCTTACAGTTTAATTGTCGGCGGCGCGTTCGGGAATGCCATCGACGGCGTGATGCGCGGCGAGGTTGTGGACATGCTCTGGAGTCACTGGCTCAGTGCCGTGTACGGTTTGTTGCGGCGCGGTGAACAATTCCCAATTTTTAACATTGCCGATACTGGTGTGGTCTGCGGCGTGATCCTGCTTTTAATCTCGAGTTTTTTGATTCCAGAAAAACCCAAAACCCCTGTCAAACTCGAGGGTTGAATTGAACTTCAGTACAGCCATAGAACGCCTTCAGGCTGCATCTCGAGTCGCGGTCTTGACGGGCGCGGGCATCAGCGCCGAGTCGGGCATTCCGACCTTCAGGGATGCGCAGACGGGTTTATGGGCGAAGTACAACCCTGAAGACCTGGCAAGCCCAGCCGCTTATGCTACGGACGCCAAACTGGTCTGGGATTGGTATGCCTGGCGTTTTGAACTTTGCGCCAGTGCCAGTCCGAATGCCGCCCACGAAAAACTGGTAGCGCTCGAGCGCCGCACCCCAGAATTCTTGCTGGTCACGCAAAACGTGGACGGTTTGCACACCAGGGCAGGGTCGGAACGCATGGTCGAATTGCACGGCAACATCATGCAAGCACGCTGCGAATCTTGCAATCTCAGGTTTGCGCTCGAGAAAGGTTTTGAAACCCCGCCACACTGCCCAACTTGCGCTTCTCGAGCACGCCCAAACGTCGTTTGGTTTGGCGAACAACTCCCGCGCCGCGAACTCGAGCGGGCGCAACAGGCTTTTCAAACCTGCGAGGTGGCGCTGGTGATCGGCACAAGTGGCGTGGTCGAACCTGCCGCCAGCCTGGGACGAATTGCCAAAAATAGGGGTGCGTATTTGATCGAAGTCAATCCAATCAGTACCCCACTCTCGAGTTTTGCCGATGCCTCAATTCGGACTGGGGCGGTTGCCGGACTCGAGTTGCTGGGTTTGTGATACGCCGTTTGGCGCAACCTCAAACTGATCTTCTCTTGTAAGCTGCTGCTCGAGAAGGTGTTTTATGATTGACGTTAACCCCCACAAATTGGTTTACCTGTCCAAATCTGGTTCGCACTTGTTTGGTACAAATACACCCAAAAGCGATTTGGATGTGAAGGGCTTGTTCTTGCCCTCAATTCAAAGTTTGTACTTGCAAAACGCGCCGCAGCAATTTTCGCAAAACACCAACAATTCCAACGTCAAAAACTCGAGCGAGGATGTCGATGTCACGGTTTGGAGCGTGCAATTTTGGTTGAAGTTGCTGACCAAAGGCGACATCAATGCGGTCAGTTTGTTGTTTTCTTACAGCAATCCAAACGCGGTTCTCGAGGGAACAGATGCTAGCTTTCTCGAGAAGCTCAAAGCACTCGATCCGATAAAGTTACTCTCGAGAAACCTGTCTGGCATGATGGGTTTTGCTTACAATCAAGCCATAAAATATACGGCAAAAGGCAGGCATTTATATGCGGTTCAAACCGCGATTCGGATTCTGACCGAGGCTTCTCAAGGTTTAATTGGTGACGTTGCCGAGGTTGTTGTCACCCAAGTTGCCGATGACAGCATGGCTCGAGTTCAGGAAGGTTCTAAGGGCATCAAACAACTCGTGCTGCTCGAGAAAATGTTTGATTTTACGGCAACCACCGCTTGGGCGCTTGCGCCGCTTCGTGAGGTCGAGGCACGGTACGGCAAACGCGCAAAATTGGCGCTCGAGGCGGGCGTGGACTTCAAGGCGTTCAGTCACAGTTTGCGGGTACTCGAGGAAATTCGTTTGTTGCACAGCTCTGGCTGCATTGTTTACCCGCACACCGGCGATTTTGCTGAACTGATGATGGACGCGAAAATGGGTAATCTCGAGTACGAGGTTTTGGTTGAGAAACTCGATCAGAAACTCGAGGAAGCACGTGCTGCCGAAGCGATTAGCTTTTTACCACCTGAGCTTGACTCGAGCTATTCCGAAACGTTTTTGCTTGGCTTGTACGAGGTGTGAATGAAAACGTAGGGGTGAACCTTGTGTTCACCCTGTGCGCAACAATTTGTTTTAAAATTTAGCAAAGTATTGAGGTTGTCATGAGCATCAACAGTTTTGAACAAAAAATTCTAGAAGCCGTCACCAGCAACGGGGGAGAGCTGTACCAAGTTGGCGGTGCGGTGCGCGATTCGTTCCTGGGACTCGAGAACAAAGACCAGGATTTTCTGGTGACAAACCTTGAGCTTCCCGCCTTGCAAGCCGCACTCGAGCAATTTGCACGGGTTGATCTTGTGGGCGCAAGTTTTGGGGTTTTGAAGGTCACGCTCGAGCAAGAAACCGTGGACGTTGCCTTGCCGCGTACCGAACGCAGCACGGGCGTTCATCACCGCGATTTCGAGGTTTCACACAGTGCCAGTTTAAAGCTCGAGGATGATCTCGCACGGCGAGATTTTACGGTCAACGCGATGGCTTTGCGGGTGAGGGATGGTGAATTGATAGACCCGTTTCACGGTCAACGTGATCTGGAAGCTCGAGTGTTGCGCCCAGTTGGAAACGGTGCAGATCGATTTGCGGAAGACCCACTCAGGATGCTTCGGGCGGCGCGATTTCTGGCAAAACTCGATTTCATGCCCAGCGCCGAATTGACGGCGGATGCTCGGGCCAGCGCGGATTTGATCGCTAGCGTTGCGCCTGAACGAGTTCAAAGTGAATTGTTCGGCTTGCTGGCGGCAAAATCTGCAAACGGTGTGATTCGGGCGCTCGAGTTCTTGCGCGACACAGGTTTGCTCGGGCGCATTATTCCCGAATACAAGCCTTGCATCGCTTACGACCAGCAAAACCCCTACCATCACCTCACGCTCGAGAATCACGTGTTTGAGGCGGTGCATTACGCAGTTTCCAGAAATGCGAGTTTGAACGCTCGGGTGGCGTTGTTATTTCACGACATCGGAAAACCGGCAACGCAATCGTTTGGTGCTGACGGCGTGGCGCATTACTACCGTCATGAAGATATTGGCGCGGACATGACCCGCGCAATCCTCGAGCGTCTGCGTTGCTCGAATGAAATTCTGCATTCGGTGGTTAAACTCGTGCGCGAACACATGCGCCCACCCAAAAAATCAAGCGCTAAAACCTTGCGGCGTTGGATGAATACCCTTAATGAAGATTGGCGCATTGCGCTCGAGGTGCGAGAAGCGGACATGATCGCCCACAAACCTGAAGTTGGTGTTGACCCTCGAGAATGGGTGGAAAGCATTCTCGAGCGCTGCGAAAGTTTTGATCTGAGTGTCGTGACGTTTGACGAACGTGACCTGGCACTTTCGGGACTCGAGATGATGCAAGCTTTTAATCTTCAACCAGGCTCAGAACTTGGACGCCTCAAAAAACTTGCCGCTCAAGCCGTGATTGACGGCGAACTCGAGAATCACAAAGACTTGATTCTCGAGTGGTTGAAAAAACAATGCTGAGATTTATGGCTCAAGCATTGTTTGAAAGGCACTTGGTTGCTTGCGGCTGTTCCAAGCCAAAATGACGGTTTCGACATTCGCATTTAAATCCTGCGTCGAGTCAATCTCGAGGTCATACACACCAAAAGTATGCACGATTTCAAAATCTTGCCGTGCCTCACCGATTCTGCGGTTTCCACGCATCTGCTCACGACGTTCAAGTTCTGGCAGTGGGCAGTGAACGCCAACAAAAAATACGTCAAATGGTGCAAGAAGCTCGAGCAATAACCTCATCCATTCTTTGGTTTCGACGATGTGCTCAACAATCAGGTTATTTCCAGCTTTCGCCAGTGCTGGCAAGCTGTGATGAAAGCCACTGAAAAACTGTGGGCGCATGTCTGACCACAAAAATTCTTTACTTTTGATTCGATCCTGCGGCAAAATATTCGCAGCAAGCAGGTGGTCTATCGAGTAATGCCAGAACGGTAACTCGAGGTTGGTTTGCAATGCTCTGCACAGCGTGGATTTTCCCGAACTTGACGCACCGTTTACAAAGATGATGTTTCCAAAGTTTTTCATCTCAAAATTCTAAATTAAAAACCTCGAGAATCATCAGGATTTGATTCTCGAGTGGTTGAATCTCAAAACCAACCAACATGCCCGCAGCGATCCCGCCCGTGAGGTGCGTTCTGGGATCAAGACAGGTGCGTTTTATGGTCAAGACGGGAGAGGGGTTGGGGGTGAGCGACCATGCCCGTTAGCGGTTTCGCCCGTTAGGTGCGTTTTGAAACCAAGAAGGTGCAAGTTTATGGTCAAGAGAGGGTAGCTCGAGATTTATTCTTCTTCTGGAATCGCAACTGCCACGATCTTATCGGCTTTACCCGCCCGAATCGCCTCATGGACTTTAACGCGAATTTCTTCCTCGAGCGCTTTGTTGTTGGTCAGCAATTCAACCACTTTTTCCTTGCCCTGCCCGATGCGTTCGCCGCCGTAAGAGAACCAACTGCCAGCTTTTTCGATGATGTCCAAGCCCACAGCCAGGTTGACCACGTCGTTCAGTTGGTCAATGCCGCGTCCAAAGAAAATTTGGACTTCGACCTCTTTGAATGGTGGTGCCACTTTGTTCTTGACCACTTTGATCTTGACCGTGTTCCCAACTGCATCGTTGCCGACCTTGATCGGTTGTCCGATGCGCCTGATGTCAAGCCGCACGCTCGAGTAAAACTTCAAGGCTTTGCCGCCCGTGGTGGTTTCTGGGTTGCCGTACATCACACCAATCTTTTCGCGCACTTGATTAATGAAGATCATGGTGCAGTTGCTTCTGGATAAAATCGCGGTCAGTTTGCGCAAGGCTTGGCTCATCAGACGCGCCTGCAAACCTGGCAGTGAATCGCCCATGTCACCTTCAATTTCGGCTCGAGGGACAAGGGCTGCCACGGAGTCAATCACGACAATGTCCACCGCGCCTGAACGCACAAGAAGCTCGGCAATCTCGAGGGCTTGTTCGCCCGTGTCGGGTTGGGACACCAGCAGTTCTTCAATGTTGACGCCGAGCGCTTTGGCGTAAACGGGGTCGAGCGCGTGTTCGGCGTCAATGAAGGCTGCCGTGCCGCCCTGCTTTTGGCATTGCGCGATGATGTGCAGCGTTAACGTGGTTTTACCGCCCGATTCTGGTCCGTAAATTTCGATCACGCGACCTTTTGGCACGCCGCCCACGCCGAGTGCCAAGTCGAGTGACAGCGAACCCGTTGGGATTACACTGACATCGAGTCTCGAGTCAGCAGAGAGTTTCATGATTGAGCCTTTACCGAATTGTTTTTCGATTTGACTCATCGCACCGTCGAGGGCTTTTTTGCGTGCGGCAGTGTCTTCAACTTGTTCGACTTGTGGTTGTGCTGTGTCCTTTTTTCTGGTTGGCGTCATGGTGTTGCTCCTGTTCTTGAGGGCGGTGTCTGGCGGGCGTTATGGTTGCGAGGGTTCATGTCAGTCGAGGTTCATGTGGTGTCTCCTAGTGTAAATCGCTCGAGAATGCTGTAATTGGGTCCGTCTTTTGAGAGCACACTTTTGACCAGTGCAAATTCTGTGATTTGCCATTCCAGGTCGAGCACCATTGGCGCGGGTCTGGGGCTTGCGCCTTTTTTGCGGGCTAGGGTGACGTGTGATTTAAATTTCTCCTCTGGTACAACCTCGAGCTTGTCTCTTAAGGCTTCGTGCAGTTTGGTGAAAATTTCACTCTCGGCTTTGACAAACCAAACCCGGGGTCCGCCCTCGTTGGGGAAAAATCCTGTGCCGCGCAATTTTGCTGTAAATGCAGTTTGGTTTTTGCTGATCTCGAGCGCCATTTTTTGAGCATTCTCGAGGGTTTTCTTGTTCGCACCGCCAAGGTATAAAAGCGTGACGTGAAATTGATCGGCGGGTGTGGTTTTCCACCATTTGCCCACCAGTTTTTTTTGCATGGTCAGCAGGGTTTCATGAAGTTCTTTGGGAACGAACACGCCAAAAAAGTAGCGTTCTTGTGGCACGCCCTCTCGCGCTCGGGTTTTAGAATTTTCGGGTTTAACCCGATTTTGGTTGCGTTGACCTTTTTTGGCGTTGTTCTTGTCTCGAGCCAGGGCATTCGCGGATTTTGGTTTTGCAACTCGAGTTTCGCTTGTGGTTTCTCGAGTTTCGGTTTTGGCTGCTGGTGCTGGTTTCTTGCCTCGGTTGTAAAGTTGCGGGGTGGTCGGGTGAGGTTTGGTTTTTGCTGGTGTTTCAAGTTTTTTGTCGTTCATGTACTCACCTGTTCGCTCAGTTGCCGCCAGAGTTGCCCAAGCGCGTTTAAAGCCGCACGTTCTTTGATTGTGCGCCGATCTCCTGCGGTGGGTAGCGCGTAAGCTTCAGCGCCGTTTGGTCCTGCAACGCCAACGAACAACGTGCCGACGGGTTTGCCTTCGCTGGCATCCGGACCCGCGACGCCCGTGGTGCTGACGCCCCAAGTCGTGCCAAATTGTGTTTTGGCGGCAATCGCCATCTCGAGCGCGGTTTCCATACTGACCGCGCCGTGTTCGGCGATGGTTTCTGGCTTTACGCCCATTTTGATTTTCGCCTCGTTCGAGTAGGTGATTGCGCCGCCCTGCACGTAACGACTCGAGCCTGAAACGTTGGTCAGTTCGTCCGCCAACAAGCCACCCGTTAGACTTTCACACGTGGCGATGGTTTCACCGCGCCTTCCCAGCAATTCTCCAACAATTGCCGCCAGGCTTTCATCGTCGTAACCGTAAATATGCCCAGTCAATGCGGCTTGAACTTTGGCTTCAATCGGTTGCGCCAAGGTTTTGGCTTCCTCAAGCGTCGCGGCGCTGGCGGCAACCCGCACGTGAACGCCGTCACGTCGTGCGTAAGTCGCCACGCTGGGGTTGGCGCTTTGCGTCAAGTTGCTAAGGCGTTCGGCGATATGACTTTCGCCAATGGCAAACGTCCGAAACGTGCGGTGGTAAAAGCCGCTCGAGGGCAGGTTTAAACGCGGCAGGACTTGTTCCGCCCACATCTTCTTCATCTCGCGGGGTGGTCCGGGCATTGCCACGATCACGGTGCTCGAGTTTGGAATGCGCACAAACCAACCTGGCGCGGTGCCAACGGGATTCGCTAGCGTCTCGCCAGATGGAATGACCCAAGCTTGTTTGTTGTTGCCTTCTGGGTAACTGCGCCCTCTTGCCGTAAAAAAGGTTTTCAGTTTCTCGAGGTAAACCTCGTCAATGACTGGGGTTTCTCCAACAACAGCCGCTATACCTTCTCGGGTCAGGTCGTCGTCGGTCGGTCCGAGTCCTCCGCCCAAGATGATGATGTCGCTGCGTTTGCTGGCTCGAGTGATCGCCTCGACAATACGATCCAGGTTGTCGCCGACAATGGTTTTCCATTGAATGAAGACCCCGCGATTTTTGAGTTCTTGCGCGAGGTAGGCGGCGTTGGAGTCAACAATTTCGCCCATCAGGAGTTCGGTTCCGATTGAGATTATTTCTGCTAGTAACATAATAACACCCCAAGAGTTTAGCATGAACAGACCAGATTGTGAAGGTCATTCTAAAGCTTGGAGGATAAAGAAGAGAAATCAACCTCGAGCTTTACGCCTCCAGCCTCAAGATTCGGTTTCTCGAACGCATCAATTCGCAATACTGCCAAAGCCGTAAATCCTGTCTCGAGCGGCACAACATGCCCAAGTTGTCCAACTTCACGACCATCACACATCACAATCGTTCCAGTTTCAAGGTTTGTCTCGAGACTTACCCGCACCAGGGTTTTGTTGCTGTGACCCCTTGCCTCGAGACGCGCCATGATTTCCTGCCCGACATAACAACCCTTTTTGAAACTGACCCCTTCGAGCAGCCCACATTCTTGGGGCAGCATTCCCGTAAAACCGTCAGTGTGCGCGTTTGGGAATTTAGCATCTATTCGTGATTTCTCGAGGTCTGAGAACGCCAATAGACTTGCACCGTTTTCCTCGAGCCATGCACAATAAGTCTCGAAATGAGCCGTTTCAATATGAATGTCATAACCCATTCCGTTACCGCGATTGTTATTCCCAACTAAGAAAACTCCATTGGATTTTTCATAAAATCCCATTAGGCATTCACAAACAAATACATCTTGAGGAGTGGTGTGCAGTTTTGTAGGATAAATATTGCTATGAATAAATTCGATGTTTTCCCCAGAGACATGTAAAACCGAAACATTTCCCGAAATATCTTGAAGTTTCACATCATCAAAGACGATCATTTTTTGCAAACGGGCTAGTAAAGAATCTTCAAGTCCGCCAGCGGTGTAAATGCAAATATCATTTTCTCTACGGTAAATTCGGACATCAAATTCGATCTGTCCCTTCACGTTCAAAATCATGGAACGCGCCACACCAGGAACAGGCAACGCTTTTATGTTCTGCGATACCTGTCCTTGCACAAAATCCAGTCGGTCAGTGCCAGTCACACGAATTGCGCCGCTAGGAATCTGGGTGTAAAAAGCCATAACTCGAGTTTATTTCAGAATCAGCGTAACAATTGTAAACGGTGGCTGACGATACAGCTTTAAAGGCTCAAAACGCCAACAATGAAGCATGAACCGTCCAACGCCAATCAAACCAGCCCTAGGTCAAGAGTCGGTCTGGGATTACCCGCGTCCACCAAGGCTCGAGCCGAGCTTTAAACGCATTGAAATTATTTCTGGGGGCGTCAAAATTGTGGATTCGAGCCGTGCGTTTCGGGTGCTCGAAACCAGCCATCCGCCTGTGTATTACATTCCACCAAACGACATTGAAAGCTCAATTCTCGAGTTGGCAAATGGGTCGTCATTTTGCGAGTGGAAGGGTGCTGCAGGTTATTACAACCTGCGAATCGGACAGTCTTCGGTACTCGAAGCAGCTTGGTTTTACCCCAAACCCAGCCAAGCTTTTAAAGCCATCAAAGACCACGTGGCGTTTTATGCCGCTCGAGTGACGCTGCTTGAAGGCGACGGTTGTTTTGTGAATGGCGAACGGGTTGTGCCGCAACCAGGCAATTTTTATGGCGGTTGGATCACCAGCGACATCGTTGGTCCGTTTAAGGGCGAACCTGGCACTTGGGGTTGGTGAGGCTCGAGGCATAAAAAAAACCGTCAAGCATTGCGCTTGACGGTTTCTAAAATTCGGGACTTATGCAGCTTTGGCGGCGGCGTTGACTTTGTTGATGGCTTTCATCAAACGGCTCTTTTTACGGGCTGCGGCGCGTTTGTGCATGGTGCTGCCTTTGGCGGCT
>JAYTKL010000565.1:0-4940 GCA_043730305.1 Deinococcales bacterium
CAACGGATGCCCCAGCATTTGCCACGCCGCGAAATGATGCGGCAACTGATCGGCGCTGGTTGCCGAAAACTTGTTGCTCGAGCCTAACGCCTTAAAAAAGCCGCTCGAGGTCAGCACCGTTCCAGAATTGTGGACGCTCGGATTGCCCTGATAGACGCCCACCGCGTCTTTACCGTATTTGGCTTGCACTGCCTTCAAACTCGAGATGATTGTATCAAACGCCTCATCCCAAGAAATTTGCTGCCAACCGCTTTGGGTGCGCCGCACAGGAAATTTTAATCGATTCGGGTCGTTGTACACATCCTCGAGCGCCGTGGCTTTCGGGCAGATGTGCCCCTGGGAAAACGGATCAAGTTCATCACCCCGAATCGAAACAATCTTTTCCCCCTCGAGTTTAATTTCCAGACCACACATCGCCTCGCACAAATTGCAAGTTCGGTATGCCGTTCGCACATTCAAAGATTCGGTTTTCATGATGTCTTCAGTTTACGCCAGAAATCTCGAGCTTGGGTTTTAGCGAGTTCGAGCGTACAATTGCGCCGTGAAAGAAAGTATTCCTCCAAAAACGTTTCGTTATTTTGACCTGATCCTCGCCGCGTTCGCCGTGATTCTGGTTGTCTCCAACATTGCCAGCACCAAACTTGCCACCGCCACCATCGGCACTTGGAAACCTGTGTTCGACGGCGGCACGTTCCTCTTCCCACTGACTTACATTTTCGGCGATGTTCTGACCGAAGTTTACGGTTACGCCAGGGCTAAACGCGTGATCTGGTTTGCGATGGCTGCCAACCTCGCCTCGAGCCTCCTCTTCGCACTGATCGGACTGCTGCCCACAGACCCCACAAGCCCCACCAAAGGCGCATTCGAGACAGTCCTCGGGTTCTTTCCCCAAATTGTCTTCGCAAGCCTTGCTGCGTTCTTTGTGGGCGAATTCTTGAACGCCTTTGTGTTGGCAAAACTCAAAGTCATGACCAACGGAAAATTCCTTTGGGTGCGCACCATCGGCAGTACTTTGATTGGTGAAGGCGCAGACACCCTGACCTTCTCATGGCTCGCCTTTGGAATCGGCGCAAATGCCATCCCACAAGACATTCTTTGGGGCATTATTGCGTTCAATTACCTTTATAAAGTCGCGCTCGAGATACTGCTGACACCACTGACTTACGTTGTGGTTGGATTCCTGAAACGCGCCGAAAATGTTGATGTGTATGACCGCAACACCAACTTCAACCCGTTTGCGTTCCGTGAAAAAGCTTCAACCTGAAATTCTCGAGACTCGCTTAAAAATCGAGTGGCAAGGCATTCTCCTCTCATCCCCAACCCTTCTTGCCCTTACGGCAGCACCTTACGGGCTTGGGCGCTTCTCTCCCAGGAGAGAAGGGAGCTTTTTTGTTATCTCGAGAGACGAAATATCACGTTCTAAACCCTCTCCCGCAAGCGGGAGAGGGTGGCGAGCGAAGCGAGACGGGTGAGGGCTTCAAGTGCGAAAAACGTGTTCAATTTGTTTGAAAGTAAAGGTTTTAAATTTCTCGAGAAACTTAAAGCGTAATTTTTAAACCTGTTCGCGCAGACTGCGCTAAAGCATCCAAGACTTTCATTTGCAAGATCGAATTTTCCATTGGGTACGCCAGCGCTTCTTCACCTCGAGCGGCTCGAACGAATTGTTCAACCATCAGTTGGTACTTGTCGGCAGCAATGGTTTTCTCAGCTACACCATTAACCTTAATTTCACCAATGCCATCACTTGGCAGCACGAACTGCGTAACCTCGAGCGTGCCTTTTGTGCCGACAATCTCGAGTTGCTGACGGTGTTCTTGCCCGAACGAGCATTCCATCACGCCGCGCAGGTTGTCGCCAAACTCCAGGATGCCTGCAAAGTGCAAGTCCACGTCTGTGCCAGAGTAATCGGCAACGCCGTAAACGGCTGTGGGTTCTCGTCCTGCGAAGTACCTCGTGGCGTTGACGTTGTAACAACCCAAGTCGAGCAGTCCGCCGCCGCCCATGCTTTTGACCCAACGAATGTCGCCAGCGTCGTTCAGAAAGAACGAGAAGCCCGTGCGAATCAGTTTGATGTCGCCCAGCACGCCACTGTCCACGATTTCTTTGGCTCGGGCAACCTGCGGGTGAAAACGCCACATGAAGGCTTCCATCAAGGTTTTGCCCGTGCGTTTGGAAACCTCGAGCATGTTCGCAGCCTCGAGCGCATTCATGCCGACAGGTTTCTCGCACAGCACATGCTTGCCCGCTTCCATCGCCCGTATGCTCCAAGGCGAATGCCCGTCATTCGGCAGTGGGTTGTAAATCGCATCAATGTCATCCCGCTCAAGTAACGCCTGATACCCCTCGAGCGCCACAGGAATGTTGTGCTCGGTGGCAAAGGCTTGCGCCCGAGCGCCATTACGCGCCGCCACCGCGACCAGTTCGGCATTGCTCGAGTTTTGAATGCCAGGAACGAGTGCTCGAGCGGCGATGCGTGCCGCGCCCAGAATACCGAAACGCATTTTTGTCATGCCTCGAGCTTACGACATTTTGGGTTGCGGCGAGTAACTTTGATACTCGTACTCACTGGTATTTGGTGTTCTGGAGACAATCGGATTTTCCAGAAGTTTTCGGTAAATAGTGTTAAATTTTGTTACATTCATTGAGTAGTTATAATTACTGTCAAAAGGAAAAGTTGGTACAAAAAGATAATGGGTTGGAGTGACTTCAGTATGAATTTCACATTGCCATCGCGTTTTCAAGAACGGATATACGCGCTTCAATTCTTGAGTGATTTCGGCATAAATTTGCGCTCGAGATAGCACTATTTTTGCAAGTTGATGTTTGCGGTACATGCCGAAATTTGGCATCATCCAGACAACAGTATCTTCTTTGGTTTTGACTCGGATTTTATGAAAAAATCCTGCACAACCAGCATGACCACACGAGCACGTCATCAAAAAATACGAACCCGATTGGTAAAGCGAATTAACGAAATTCTCGAGATGTACCGAAGTATCCCCGTAGAATTCTTCGTTATCAATCCAGATTTTTGTTTGAAAATAGCTGCTTCTTTTGTCCTGCACGTGAACAATTTGGAACTTGAATTGATTCAGCATGATACGTGGTGATTATTTTTTTGATTGCACCACCGCAATCTGAGATTTTCTTCAATACTTGAAGAGAGAAAAGCCAATTGAAACCATCGAGATCCCAAATCGCAATTGCCTTCGTGTCAAGTGGCTTTTTTTGTTTAGCTGTTTTAGGTCGCTTCAATGTAGTGAAGCACATCTTTTTTGTGGCACAATAATGCCATGAGCTTGCAAGAAATTAAAACTGCCGTTTTACAATTGCCACTCGCAGAGCAGAGTGAATTGATCGATATTTTGCTCAAAAATAGAGAAGAATCCGACAAAGTGCCGTTCCCGGTCATGAGCAGCTTGGGTATTGTCGAAAGTGATTTTGATGCGGCAACCAGCGAACAAGCATTATTCGAGGCGTGGAATAAGCACCCATGACGCTTGATACCAGTGCGATTCTGGCGTTGCTGAACCGTAAAGACATCAATCACGAACGAATCCGTCGAGTGGTTTTTGCGACACGTCCACCATATTTTGTTCCAACAGGAATTCTCGCAGAAATTGCATATCTTACCAAGACTCGTTTTGGGACTTGAGCCATGAGTGCCTTTATCAACGACATTCACGCGGGCGTCTTCCAACTCGAGCATGAAGTTGCCGATCTAAAACGCGCACAAATTCTTGCCGAGCGTTATCAAAATCTGCCATTGGGTATTGCTGATGCTCTAGTGATTGCTTGTGCAGAACGAAATGATGGTTTGGTCATCAGTTTAGATCAGCATTTTTGGATTGTGGCAGGCGAAGGAACGATTCAGGTTCAACCTTAATTTGGGGGTGGCTGGCTTGTGCTCGAGATTGCTGACCTAAATCTCGAGCTTCACTAGGGCATCTTGTTAGATACTTCTGGCTGGAATTGATATTCTGGTCAAAGTTGAGGTTTTCATGTCTAAATTAACGGTTGGTATTGTTGGTGGTTCTGGTTACGCCGGTGGCGAGTTTTTGCGCCTCGCACTCAGTCATCCAAATCTCGAGGTCACGCAGGTCACATCCAGGGCAAACGCGGGCGATCCGGTGACGTTCACGCACCCAAACTTGCGTGGGCGTACGAGCTTGAAGTACAAAAAACCCGTTGATCTCGAGCCTGTGGATGTACTGGTACTTGCCATGCCGCATCATGAGGCGATCAAAAATTTCGATCATTACAGTGCGTTATCCAAAGAGGTGCTAATTGACCTTTCGCACGATTTTAGAATTCGTGACCCCAAAAATTACGAGAAATTTTACGAAGAACCCCACCCGCGCCCAGAGTTGCTGGGGACTTTTGTGTACGGAAACCCTGAACTTCACAAAGAAGAGTTGAAGGGCGCGACCAGAATTGCCTGCGCGGGTTGCGGGGCGACTGCCACGATTCTGGGTTTGTACCCGCTTTACAAAATGGGCGTGCCACTTCCAGGCAAGGACGTGTTCACAACCATTTTAATGGGGTCTAGTGCGGCTGGTGCTGCCTCGAGTGACGCGAGTCATCACCCCGAGCGTTCGGGCAGCTTGCGGGTGTTTAAGCCCACGGGTCACAGACACACGGCGGAAGTGATTCAAGAAGTTCCAGCCAACATCAATTTCCATCTGACCGCCATCGCCATCGAACGCATTCGCGGCATTCTGGCAACCTCGAGCGTGATGCTGCCCGATGGTTATTCCGAACGTGACGTTTGGGGCGCTTACAGAGAGGTGTATGCGGATGCGCCTTTTATCCGAATCGTAAAAGTCAAAAAGGGTATTCACCGCAACCCAGACCCAAAAATGTTGGACGGCACAAATTATTGCGATATTGGTTTTGAACTGGATAACGAAACTGGGCGCGTGGTCATCATGACCGCCATT
>JAYTKL010000566.1:0-2072 GCA_043730305.1 Deinococcales bacterium
GATGGCGGCTGGTATTGCGGATCATGTTTGGGGGACGCTCGAGTTATTACGTTTCGTGATTCCAAGAAATGGGGGATGAGATCATCTCACGACACCACCCCACAATACGCGGCTCGAGAGGAAGCCAACCTGGAACGTCTTGCCAGTTCGTTGATGGCAAATTTGGTGCATCTGAAGGGGTTTCGTGTGCAACCTCGAGATTTGCCACATGTTACGGGTGAGCGAGGTGCCTGGAAAACGGTGATAGAACACTTGTTGACATTGGGGAAGATCGAGCGGCAAGGAGATTTTATTACACTTTCATTGGTGGAACGTTTAAGACGGGGGTTGCAGTCATCGGCAGCAAAACCATTTCTTGAACCAAAAGGATCATAAATTTTAGGTAATTTTCACACTCGAGGCAGTCACCGCATTCAAAGCTGGCGGCACAATCGAAACTGGAGCACTTAACGCGGTGGAACTCGAGAAATCAGAATTTGCTGGCGTTGTTGGAGTGGAACTCGAGGTAGGAGTTTCGGTTGGCGTCCTCGAGGGCGAAAGGTTGACCGAACGCTGGGGTGCTGACGCTCGAGGGTTCAGTAACGGCGTTGGTGATGGCGGTACTCGAGGATGGAATTGAAGCTGGGGTGCTCGAGGGGCATTGACAAAAAAGCATAACAACAATATCATTGTCATTATGATTCCGTCGTTCCAAACAAACGGAAACCTCCCCCAGGAGTTCACGATGCGACTTGGACAGAAATCACCACGCGCTTTGGACACACCCCACACAGACTTCGACTGCTCGCAGGATTGCTCGATGCAGCACAAGCCTTACACCAAGCAGGCAGTCAATGGATACTCGTCAATGGAAGTTTTGTTACCAGCAAAGCACAACCAAACGACATTGATACTTGTTACGACGACAACAACCTCGACTACGTTTTACTCGAGCAACTCGAACCAAGTCTGGTGGACTTCAGCAACCGCCGCGCCGCACAAAAAACCAGATTTCACTGCGAATTCTTTCCCGCTCGAGCCGTTGCCGACAGTGCAGGACAACAATTCCAAGATTTCTTTAGACACGACCGCAACAACCAGGACAAAGGCATTATTCGATTGCACTTACCAATCGTCTTCTGAAAGGAGTTTTTATGATCGAGAATGATCTTCAATTGCGGGTCAGTAAAACCAAACTGGCAGAATTCAAAACCACTCTGCAATCACTCGAGCAAGATGATTTAGCGTTAAACGCAAAAACCGTGCGTCGAAATGCCGTGATGAGTTTGATTGCAGAACTCGAGGAGGACATTCAAAGCTTTGAGCACTTACGAGGCAGTCAAACCCAAATTCTGAATGTCAACAATCTCGAGGAATTACCGAATCAATTGATTCAAGCCAGGGTTGCGAGGGGGTTTACGCAAGCACAACTGGCAGCAAAGCTGAAGATGAAACCACAACAAATTCAACGTTACGAAGCTTCCAAGTACGCGAATGCGAGTTTAACCAGGGTGCTCGAGGTGGCAAGGGTATTGCAAAACGCAAAATAAACTCGAGTCTTCACAAACCCCAGCAACAACTCGAGAAAGCCACGAACCTCGAGCTTTCCAGCGTGGTCAGACAAGCCTTTGCTGCCCGTGAGTTTTTGACGTGGCGTTCAAAGGTGTAACTGTCACCCGTTGGGTCTGCGGTGGGTGGGTCGGGCAGGTTCAGCAAGCGGCACAGGTCAATAAAGTGTGGTTGGGAGGAACTGCGTTCCTTGAGTTTCGAGGCTCGCCACTTGGCTACGAATTCTTCTGGGATCACGCAAACATATTACTTGCTTATGGGCTTCATGCACATGACACAAAATCAAGCTCGAGGTTGAAATCAATCTCGAGCTTGATGTTCGGGTAACTTCGGTTTTTCAATGAAGTGTTCAAGCGACACGCTCGAGCTTTTCCGCGTATGATGCCTCAAATGGCAGAACCCAAACGTATCGTTTCAATCTCGCTCGGATCATCCAAACGCAACGCCAGCGCCCAATACGACGTGCTGGATCAAACCTTTTTGCTCGAGCGTATCGGTACGGACGGCAGCATGGAAAAAATGGC
>JAYTKL010000567.1:0-6180 GCA_043730305.1 Deinococcales bacterium
AAGCCCGTCAGCGATGCCGCCCGCCAGGTGCGTTTTGGCATCAAGAAGGTGCTGCCGTAAGGGTCAAGAAGCGCGTCAACGAATATGAAAACCGCTGTAGTGAATAACCAAACACTTCAAGCCGTCTGAAAGTTCAATTCGACTTTTGTACTACACTCAGTCATGTTACCAACAAAAAATTGGAACGCTCGAGGTGAAGGCTTCGTGGTCGTGCAATTTGCGTTGCTTGGACTGATTTTCTGGTTGCCAGATGTTGTCACATGGCATTTTTTACCAAGTTCGATTGGAATGATCCTGAAATACTTTGGGTTTGCACTGCTGCTATGGGCTGGAATCAGCCTTGGACGCAATTTAACCCCATTGCCCAAACCAAAAACAGACGCCCAACTGGTGACCACAGGCTTGTTCGCTTGGATGCGCCACCCGATTTACAGCGCCCTAATGCTGATTTCGTTTGGCTCGTCGCTCGAGCGCGGCAACCTGATCGCGTTTGCTTTAAGTCTGTGCTTGACAATCTTGCTCGAGTTTAAATCGCGGCGCGAAGAAGCCTGGTTGTGTGAGCAATTTTCTGGGTACGCCGCATATCGTTTGCGGGTCAAGAAATTCTTTCCAGGGTTGTACTGAACACAGCCCAATTTTAGCAACACGAAGACACTGATTGCTTCGGCGGACACGAACTCGATCTTTAAGAACAGTAAACGCAGCAATCATCAGGTTTTGGACGCAAAAGCGCCTGACAATTGGGGCAAGTGTAAAAGAATTGACAAGCATCTTCGGGCATGATCTCGACCTTAACAAACCCGCACTTGGGACAGGTGATGCTCGAGGTGTTCACTGAAAGAGGATACTCTTGTGTTGGCTTGTTTTTGGTTTTCAAAGCTCGAGCCTCGTCAGGGTGATTGCATTTGGGAGGGAAGAACTTGGGCAAAGATGCTTCTGTTCTGGTACAAAATAAAGGTTCCAACCACGACCAGAAAGACCGCAAAACCACGTTTTAAACCTGTGGCTGAAACGCGTTTGACCAGGCTCGAGCCGATCACGATGCCCAAACCTGCAACGAAAACAAATGCGCCAATCAATACCCAATCCATCGGGATGTGCCCCAGATAACCAGTAAAGCCAACAAAAGAATTCAGGGCAATCACGGCGAGCGATGTCCCGACCGCTTGACGCATGGGCAAACCTCCAAACAAGACCAGCGCGGGAACGATCAAAAAGCCGCCACCAACCCCAATCAGACCCGTCAGCAGCCCGACCACTGTGCCTGCAATCAACACGGGCAACATTTGAAACTGCCCTACCGTTTGAGTCGCGGGTTCTGGTTTTCGGTCCCTTAGCATCATCAATGCCGCCGCCAGCATCACAGCGCCAAACAAAACAAGCTGTAGGGCGCTGGGCAGCAACGCAGCCAGGTGCGTGCCTGCAAACGTGCCGAGCATGGCTGGCGGGGCAAAGACCAGAATGGCTTTTGGATTCATGTTGCCCGCTCGCAAGTGCGAGACTGCACCGAGCAAGCTGGCGGCACCCACCACCGCAAGGCTCATGGCAATGGCAGGTTTGGCTTCCATGCCGACTACGTAAACAAAAATCGGGACGGTCAAAATTGAACCGCCACCGCCCAGCAAGCCGAGCGCCACGCCGACCAACAGACCCAGTGCCAATCCGAGCGGACTCATCAGGTCTCGAGTGGGTATTGCCGGGCGTAACCGAACGTGCCGCCAACCAGGTTGGCAATTCCTGTCTTGCCCAGTTCGTTCAAGTACCTGGCAGCCGTCACCGAACGACCTCCACTGGCGCAGACCAGCACAAGTTCGCCGTTTAAGGTTTCACTTGCCTTCTCGAGTTCGCCCAGCGGAATGTTTTGTGCCCCAGGGACGCGCCCTTGGGCAAATTCGTGGGTTTCACGAACATCAATAATCCGAGCGCCTTTTGAACGCCACAACTCGAGTTCGTTGGCGAAAATGTCTTGGTATGATGGGTTATTTTGCATATTTTTAACCTTTCAATTGTTGTGTTTGAGGTTGCTCGAGACAATACCTACTTGGTTGGTAAACCACTGGCTTTCCAAGCGGCAATTCCGCCGCGCAAGTTAAAAACCTCAAATCCCTTGCCTGCCAGGAACGCGCTGGCTTGTTGACTTCGACCACCACTGGCACATTGACAAATAATTTCGCTGTCTTTGGGCAGTGATTCCCATTTCGTGATCAACTCATTCAGTGGCATGGCTTTAGAACCTGGAATGAACTGGGCTTTGCGTTCAAACGGGCTTCGCACATCCAAAATGATTGCGCCGTTTTTGACTCGAGCCTGGGCTTCTTTGGGGTCAAGCTGAACGATGCTCGGTGCGTCCAAGCCAAGCAGGCGTTTAAACCAGGCAATCATGCCCTCACCAGTTGCGCCTGTTGCCAAGCTGCAAATCCGCCGTCAAGCTCGAGCACATTCGAGAAGCCTTTGGCGCGAAGGTAACTGGTGGCGGCGGCACTTCGCGCTCCAGATTGACAGTGCAGCAAAATTGGCAGGTCGTGCGGTAATTCGTCCAGGTGCTTGTAGAGTTGACCCGCGTGAATCTGGATCGCACCAGGCAGGTGACCCGCCAGGAATTCGTTTTTGGCACGGATATCCAAGACCAGTGGGTTCAGGATTTTTTCGGCTGCTGACGGCGAAATCGGGGCTTGTGACTCGAGGTTGAAGCCATTTAAGTTTGTGATAAAACCAACCACCCGATCAATGCCAACTCGGGTCAACTCAGCCTGCAATTGCGCGGCTTGTGAGGCGTTTTGTGCCAGTAAAATCAAATCTCGAGCGTCAAATTCTGGGTCAATCAACCACGCCGCCCAGGTCGTAAAGTCCTGACCTGTCGGCAGGTGCAAAGAACCCTTTACCGCGCCAGCTTGAAAGTCTGCCCTTGAGCGGGTGTCAATCAGCCACGCGCCAGCCTCGAGCCTGGTTTTGGTCTGATCATTGCTCAATTCCAGCAGTTTGTCTCGAGTTCCAAGAACGCTTGGACCCGCTTTGTTTTGGCGTTTCATGCGAGCAAAGTAACTGGGGGCATCCGGTTGACCCTCGAGCAATTCACGGGTAAAGCCTTGCAGGTCGTTATTTTCAAGGTATTTTGACCACCAGGCAAAGCGCCGCTCGTAACCGATTGTGCTCGAGGCAACCGCGCCGAGGGCTTTGCCGCAAGCACTGCCCGCGCCGTGACCCGCCCAGACTTGAACATAATCGGGCAAGGTCAGAAAGTGGTCTTTTAAACTGGCAAACAACTGCTTTGCACCTTCAAAACGAGTATCAATGCCGCCAGCAACTTCGTCGAGCAGATCGGGTCGTCCAATGTCGCCCACGAAGACAAAATCACCGGTCACAAAAAAACCGGGACTGGTGGCGGTTGCCCCGTCGGTGATTAAGAACGAGAGGTGCTCTGGGGTATGACCGGGCGTGTGAATGGCTTGCACAGCGATATTGCCAATGTTGATGACTTGAGCGTGTTTTAAACCAGTGTGAACAAACTGATAAGCCCAGTCAAGACCACCCTCGTCCGACAAGTACAAGCTTGCGTCGGTTGCCGCCGCCAGTTCTCGAGCACCCGAAAGATAATCGGCGTGAATATGCGTTTCGGTCACGGCAGTAATGCTTAAACCGTTGTTCTTGGCTTCCTCGAGGTACACGCCAATGTCGCGCCTCGGGTCAATCACCATGGCTTCGCCAGTTTTCTGGCAAGCAAGCAAATAACTGGCTTGTGCCAGGCTATCGTCATAAATTTGTTTGAAGAGCATTGCTTCCTCCGTGGCTTGATCTTATGCCCCTCCTGGGTATACGATCAAGTACCCCTAGGGGGTATATCAAGATATCTGATTGACGGTATAAAGCCAGCCAATATCAAAGGAAACCATGAACATCAAACGATTCGCCGTCATCCTGATCGCACTGCTGGGCGCTTGCACAAACTCGAGTTTTAAAAACGTCAGCGTCAACGACCTCAACAATGTCATTGCGACCAATCCAGTTATTCTTGACGTGCGCCAACCCGAAGAGTACACAGTGGGTCATGTCAAAAACGCCAAATTAATGCCACTGGCGAGCCTCGAGTCGCGCCTGAGTGAAATTCCAAAAGATCAAGCCGTATTTGTGATCTGTCACAGTGGCAGACGCTCAAAAATTGCCTCAGAACTACTTAATAAAAACGGTAAAACCGATATTCGCAACGTCGAGGGTGGCATGGTGGCATGGCAGGCGGCTGGATTTGCGGTGGAACGCTGATGCCCAAACCCCAAACCATAGAATCCAATAACCTGAGCGCAGAGCAAACAAAAATCATTCACCGTCTGCGCCGACTCGAGGGACAGGTGCGGGGTTTGCAAAAAATGGTTGAAGACACCCGCGACTGCAAAGAAATCCTGACCCAACTCTCTGGCGCTCGAGCCGCCCTCGATGCCGTGGGGGAGATGATTCTGGAAACCTACCTTGAAGATTGCCAAGCGAAAATGAGCACTGGAGAATCCAACATCTCGAGCGTGATTCAAGCGGTTCGGTTGTTGAGGAAGTGATTTCGTGACCGATCAAAAAGAGCACTGGGAAACGGTTTATGCCAGCAAAAATCCTTCGGAAATGAGTTGGTATCAAGCCCTGCCAACCATCTCGCTCGAGTTGATTGATGCCATCAAACCTGCACACGATGCAGCCATCATTGACATTGGTGGAGGCGCGTCAACACTGGTCGATCACCTGTTGGATCAAGGGTTCACAAATTTAACTGTGCTTGACATTGCAACTACGGCGCTCAATCAAACCCAAAAACGATTGGGAACTCGAGCAAGCCAAGTTTCATGGCTCGAAGCCAATATTCTAAAAGCCGAATTACCCGTTCGGCATTACCAAATCTGGCATGACCGTGCCGTGTTTCACTTTTTGACCGAACCCAGAGATCAGGCTCGTTACGTGGCACAACTCGAGCGCAGCATTGCACCAGGTGGTCGGGTCATCATGGCAACGTTTGCCCTCAATGG
The DNA here is from genome assembly GCA_043730305.1 of Deinococcales bacterium. GTDB lineage: Bacteria > Deinococcota > Deinococci > Deinococcales > JAAFIG01 > JANXTZ01. Next base: position 5,004 of record JAYTKL010000567.1, read on the forward strand.
TCCAGCGCGTTGCAGTGGACTTTTAATTTCTCAACACAACGCAAGCAGTTTGCAAAAGATTTTTGGCTCGAGTTTTGCCCTTGAAGATTCAAAACTTGAAACGCACCGAACCCCGAATGGCGTTGAACAGCATTTTCAGTATGTGGTCTTTCGAGCAAGCTAAAACCGTTATTTTTTCACTGGGTTGAACATCTCAAAACCACCCGTTTTCAAAAATCTTATGTTCAGACTTTCAAAACTTTCAGTGGGCTTTGAACTGGTATCCCCTGGCAATGTGCCCGCAAAGACCTCGAGCGCGTCTGTAAAGCCGTCCAAATCGCTGTCAGCATCGAACACAGCTCGAGTGTTGTATTGAATTTTGAGGGCATCCAGTTTGGCGTCGGGTTTGTTGTCACGGTTTGCTGGGTTTGAACCTGCCATGCGCTCAAATGTGTCTGGAATGCCGTCGTGGTCGGTATCGCCGCCGTAACGAAGCGCCGAGTACAGTGAGGCGCTGATGTCTTGTTTTTTACCGCGCCAGAAGCCGACGGCATAACCGAAACTGTTCCACGGTGCGCCGCCTTTGGGGTTGACATGGCACAGCACGCAACCTGCACGCTCGAGGGCGCTGCCTGAGATTTTCTCAAAATGCAACACTTTGCTGGCGGCGCTCAAAAAATCACTTCGGGCGCTGACACCAGCACAAATCAGCAGGCTCGAGACGATAAAAGCCAAGCCATGAACGGGTTTCATGGCTTTTGGATGACTGGTTTTAAAAAAAGTTCCCAAAGTTTAGTTTTTGACCATATCGCGCAGGAACAGATGGAACGACAAGATCGGCGCGTAGGTTTCAATGTTGACCAGCAATGTGCCGTCGGGCGCGAATTTGCGCACGATATGTCCACCGCGTCTGGCGGCGTAAACATGCCCTTGATGGTCAATGCCAATGTCCATGACGTTGTTGGTGTCTTCGCCGTGAAGCGGTTCAATGTTGAAACTCTGCCCTTGTTTGCCGGCGGGGAAAATCAGTGATCTGATCTTGGAACTGCTGGCATCGGCAATGTACAGCACACCCGTGGTATCAACGCCCACGCCGTCGAGAACACGCAATTCGCTCGATTCGGAATTGATTTTAAAGCTGAAACGCTGAATAAATTCGCCGTCTTTGGTAAAACGCTGAACTTGACGGTTGCCGTAA
>JAYTKL010000568.1:0-1131 GCA_043730305.1 Deinococcales bacterium
GGCATAATCGGCAAGTTCTGCCAGGTTAAAATTGGGCACCCATTCGGCAGTCACCTCCAGATTGTTGGCACGCAAGGAATCCGCGACTGTATTCAAAAAAACGCTGGTTTCCAGCGCAACAATCGCCGTGTCTTCGGGCATGTCTTTTAAATCCAGATGAATTGGTTCAACTTTTTGATTTTCATTGACAGGTTCTGGATACGAATCATCTTCAGGTGGCTTGTTGGACGTGAACAGACCCGTGCCAAGCGGCGAATCCAACTCGAGCACATGAATTGAGCTGTTAGAAGCTTGCGCCTGAGCGATCAAATCTGGGGTGTACAACGCCCAATCTTTGGGTTTACCAATGGCAAATAAAATCTTACCCATAATGCCTCCCTAAGCTCGAGCTGGGAATTCTGTGTTTGCATCAAAATGATTGAGTATCAATCTCGAGCAATGAATGTTGCAGGTGTTTGCAATTCATAAAGTCATTTGCACTTAAGGTTCATTCTCAAGCAAGGCGTAGAAGCTCGAGCGATACCAAAACTCTAAAATTTTGAATTGTGCTGCCCCTTAGGATTTGCTGAATTGCGGCTGAAGTTAAAAATTTATTGGCTCGAGAAAGAATTGGCTCGAGAATCAAAATGTCGTTTGATCTAAAAGCCCAACCCATCAAAAAATTCACCCAGCAAAAATTGACTGGATGAACAATTTTGGTTGCTCGAGGTTTAAATTTATTTGGCGTTGACGTTCGGCAATTTGCTCAAATCCAATTTAATCTCGGTGATTTTACCTTCAACGTTGATCACGACGCTTTTACTGGCACCATTCCAGGCGATGCTGACGCCCTTCAAACCATTCAAGGCACGAAGCGGAACGTACATTTTGGTGTTGTACAAAATCGGCGCACGGTAGCCAGCCTCCTCTTTGCCCAGGGTGAGGTTGATAACCGACTGCTGACGTTCAATAGTTGCCGTGCCTGCCACAAATTTTGTCACTTTGGCACCGACCAGCCCCGCCAATTCCCGCACGGGCAGCATGATCGTGCCAGCTACAAAAATGGCTTTGGCTGCCAGCGCACTGGTGTTTGCCGAAGCACCCACCGAACTCGAGCTTATGCTTTGAGACGTTGTTGCGGTCGCCAAAGGA
>JAYTKL010000569.1:0-21487 GCA_043730305.1 Deinococcales bacterium
CCCCAACCACCGACTTGGTGAACATGATGCTGATGGCAGGACCACTGATTATTCTTTACGAAATCGGCATTGTGCTTTCTGGCATTGCGGTGCGTCAAAACGCTCGAGCACAAAAAGTGTTGGAAGCCAACCGAGTCGAAGACGATTTCCAAGACGAAGAATAAATTTGACTTACGAACAATTCCCCCGTTAGACTTTACGGACATGCAAGCGACCTCGTACTTTTTTAATTGACACGACCCTCGAGTACTCTCGGGTGTCGTGTTTAACTTCGGCGAAAGCCGAAGTTTTTATTTGAGTTTAAGGTCAGAAAGAGGAACATCATGCCCGACGAAAAAATACAGAAATACCGCGATTCAATCGACAGCATCAACCTCGAGATTCTGCAACTTCTGTCCAAACGCGCCAGCGTGGTCAGCGAAATAGGCAAGCGCCAAACCGAACTGGGGCAACATCATTACGACCCCAAACGCGAATCGGAAATGCTCGAGAAACTTGAAGCCGCCAACCCAGGACCGTTCGTGGGCGCGACCATCAAACAACTGTTCAAAGAAATTTTTAAAGCCAGCCTGGACCTGGAAGAAAAACAAGACAAACCCAAACTGAAATACTCGAGAAAAGCCAAAGCCGAAAACACCAAAGTTGTCGTTTCCAGGGGTGATGTGCGCGTGGAATTTGGTGGCGCGGAGAAAGTGCTTATTTCCGGTCCGTGCAGCATCGAATCATGGGAGCAAATGGAAAGCACCGCCGCGTTCGTGGCATCTCGAGGGGTGAAATTACTTCGTGGCGGCGCGTACAAACCCCGCACCAGTCCTTACGGCTTTCAAGGCTTGGGCGAGGAAGGACTTCAATACGGCGCACGCGCCGCCGCCATGCACGGACAAGTTTTCGTAGCAGAAGTCATGGACACCAGGGATGTCGAACTTGCTGCGCAATACGCCGACATGCTGCAAGTTGGCACGCGCAACGCCCAAAACTTTGCGCTCCTTAGAGAAGTCGGCAAAGCTGGCAAACCAGTTTTACTCAAACGCGGCATGAGCAGCACCATGGAAGAATGGCTGCTGACCGCCGAATACATTTTGTCAGCCGGCAACGACCAGATTGTGCTCTGCGAACGCGGGATACGGACGTTTGAGAAATGGACGCGCAACACCCTGGACTTAAGTGCCGTTGCTGTGGCAAAACTCGAGACTCACCTGCCCGTGATTGTGGACGTGACCCACGCCGCAGGACGCCGCGACATTTTGATTCCACTTGCGAAAGCGGCACTGGCGGTTGGTGCGGACGGTGTGCATGTTGAAGTCCACCCAAACCCAGCCACCGCCTTAAGCGACAACGAACAACAACTCGACTTTAACAGTTTCGATCAATTCATGCTCGAGGTCAGACCGATGCTGGGCTGGAAGTAAAAATCTCGAGCATTGATTCAAGCGATTTCTACGTTTCAGACACTAAATAAGCAATTGCTCCGTCTACCCTCTCATCCCCACCCCTTCTCTCCTAGGAGAGAAGGGAGTTTTATTCATATCTCGAGAAACCAATTTATTGCGTTCTAAAGCCTCTTGTGCCTGCGTCTAAGAGAAAACTATTACTACGAAAGCTCGAGAATTTTTGGTATGAAATTGTTTTCTCAAATTCACGCTCGAGACGTACACTAAATCATGCTGAAGAACATTTTCGATGCCATCATGAAAGTCACAGACCCGCGCCCGAAATACACGGGCGCGAGGTGCTTGGTCGAACGTCAAGTGGTTGGGGGTTGTGATTTGTGTATGCAAGCCTGTCCACATGACGCCGTGCGCATTACTGACCGCGTTGAAATTATTGAAGCCGACTGCACGGGTTGCGGTTTGTGCGTCCAAGTCTGTCCCACTGGGGCGCTCGAGTACGAACTGCCGCCAATGCTGGCAAACTTGAAAAACCAAGGGACGACTTACAGCCTTGCAATGGGCAACGACCGCGTGAGCACCAGCCTGAAATGCTCCAAAGTCCCAGGCGATTCCCCAACCATTACTTGTCTCGCTCGAGTCAGCCCGAGCATGATTCTGGCATCCAGCGCTTGGGGACAAAAACTGACCTTGATTCGCAACGATTGCGCCACATGCAGTCTTGGCGGAAGCACTGTGCCGCAAGCTGTTGAGAACGTGCTCGAGATTGCCCGCGCGTACCGTGAAAACATTGGCGCAGTGGTTGCCGAAGTTGTGCAATACGGCGTGAACGAAGCCCCAGAACTCGAGGCTGCAACACCAGCACCCGTTCAACCCACCGTCAACGTCTCGAGACGCGATGCGTTTAACGTGTTCGGCTCGAGTTTAAAACGCACCACCGCCGATTTGATACCCGAAAATCCATTTCCTGGCATCAACACCAAACTCGAGGCTGCGCCAGTGCCAGATGAGTGGACGTGGCGCAAGAAAGCTTTACGCCCAAAGCCTGAAAATGAAACGCTGCAATACTGGCCCGCACCAACCGTCAACGACGACTGCATTTTCTGCCCAGTCTGCCAAAACGTCTGCCCAACCAACGCCATCACCCGAACTCGAGAGATGGACGGAACGTTTCAGATCACGCTCGAGACGGCGGCTTGCACGGGCTGTAATGCCTGTGTTGTCTCGTGTCCACCTGCCGCAATGACCCTCGAGCGTCAAGTGAAATTTGAATTGCTCGAGCAAGCCGTGATGCTGCACGAGGGAAGCGGGGAGTAATCCTCGAGTTTGAAGTACAATCAATTTAAGATGTACATCAAAAAAGTTGAGTTCACAAACTTGCGTTGTTTCAAGCACGGGGAGATGGATTTTCGATACCCAGGCGACGGTGTAACTGTGCCTGATGGAGTGCCAAATCTCGAGAATGTCAATTTGATTCTTGGGGTGAATGGTGCTGGTAAAACAACAGCGCTAAAGGCTGTGGTACTGCCATTCCTTGCATACCTAACGCAAATGGGTTATCGCCCATATGAATTGGTGCGCCGCAATGAAAATATTGAATTTGGTGAATCAAATATCAGTGTCAATGCGATACTTCAATATAATGAGCAGAAATATATTACTACCTCAGATAAAACAAACAATCCTACTAATATAAATTTAGAAACAATTACTATAGAAGCCCACATTCAAAAATATACTAACAACGAAGGGATTTCTACATTAAATCAAAACATTGAACCAACAATATTTTTTGATGACATTTCTCCAGAATTCTTTATCGTTGCTTATGGCGCAAATCGTCGCTCTGAGGAAGAAGAAGATAGTTCACGATTAAAACGTCGTTCTAGGCGGTATGAACGTGTTGCTGGATTATTTGAAGAGAGCTTTGCATCACAAAACTACCAATCATGGTTTTCTTCTCAAAGAAAAACGAGTCGTAAATCAGAGATTGTGTTTTTGCTTAATAAATTATTACCAGAAGATTCTGGGCTAGAAGTTCATAACCAAAAAGACTTAGTTTTTAGACAGCATGATACTGAGATACCATTTCCAGCACTTCCTGATGGTTATCGTTCATATATTGGTTGGATTTTTGATTTACTTTCCCATTTAAATACTCTAGCCACAAATACATCAATCTCTAATCAACCTGGTGTTGTGCTAGTAGATGAAATAGACCTTCATATCCACCCAAGTTGGCAAAAAAATATTATTCAGCAAGTTGCAAAAGCATTACCTAAATTGCAATTTATTTTCACAACACATAGTCCGATTGTGGCTGGGTCAGTCTCGAGACAGAATTTGTGGATTGTCAAAACCGCCGAAGACGGCAGCAGTGTTCTTGAACGTCCAAGTCGAGAGATTTACGGTTTAAATGCAGATCAAATTTTGACTTCCGATATTTTTGGGTTGCAATCCACTCGAGCCGAAGGATTCTTAAAAGAACTCGACAAGCTGGAACAAAAAGCCATTCGTGGCGATGAAGATGCTGCGCTTGCCTTAATGCGAGGTATGGCTTTGGGAAAAGGCGCAGTTGAACCTAAAGAACCTCCAGCTTGGGTAAAACAAGCGGCTAAAAAACTTCGCAAACAATCATGATTAAGATTGACGCAGACTTGGAAACGCTGAAAGCGCAAGTGGATGCACTTGTACCAACTTGGCGTACTCGAGGGGCAAAGCGAACATCAAAATTTCTAAAACAAAAAGGATACGAGGAGAAAACTTCGATTTGGAGTGAAGTCAAATCGGTATTTATGAATTTACACCCCAATAAATGTGTTTACTGCGAACGAGACATGGCTGGGGAAGAATTCGGTTCTGGTGAATACGACCTCGAGCATTACCGTCCCAAAGGTAGAATTGAACCTTACCCAACAACTGCTGATGGTGTAACGTATTCGTTCTCAACGGGGAATAGTCAACCGAAAGGTTACTACTGGCTGGCGTATGACCTCGAGAATTACGCCGTAAGTTGTATTACTTGCAATCGGGGTTTGAAAGCAGATCGTTTTCCAATTGCTGGAACTCGAGGAACAGCACTGTCCAGCGTGACTGAGTTAAACCAAATCGAGTTGCCGTTGTTGATTTTTCCTTTACGTGACGATCCAGAAGAATTTATTACTTTCATTGGAACAACACCAATACCGAAAGTAAAACAAGGACTGAAATTCCAACGCGCACTGGTCACGATTACGTTTTTTCGTTTGGCTGACGAAAAACGAGAAGAATTGTACGCCGCACGGGTCAAAACCATCTGCGAACTTTGGACGCAGTTCGAGATCATCCAGACAACCCAAACGGCAAGCAAGAAAACAGCCGCACAGAAACGAATTGATACGTTATGCAGTCCCAAATCTGGGCATTCAGCCTGTGCAAAAGCATTCGTTGCGATGTTGCAAAATGATCCAGAACGTGCATGGCAGATTTATGAAGATGTCGTCAATTATGAACCACCTCAAAATTGAACGGCTCGAGAAAGACTCGAGTTGAAAGTCCCAGCCCAAAATTTGCTAAACTGCTGGCATGTTTCATATTCCCAAAAACCCAGTCGCGTTAACGTCCTGGATGGTCGGCAATCTGTCATTCGCCTTTTTCGTGTTCTGGACTGCCACCAGCTTCTTCCCAGGCACAGAATGGACTGCTGGCGCAATGCTGGTTGAATTCGGCGTGACCGCGCTGAGTATCGTGATCGGCTTGTACCTGATGCACATCAACAACGACTAAACCAAGCCTTAACATAAGCTCGAGTCGTTCAGGCTCGGGTTTTTTCGTGCATCTTCCCTATTCAGGCATCTCGAGAAGCATATTGCCTCGTGTTAATCTGCACGTATTCTCAGAGGAATCCGTAGCTGGATTTCAAGGCTTGCAGTCCATTATTTTGGAGGTTTTTACATGCGTTACTTAACGGCGGGCGAATCTCACGGTCCGCAACTGACCACGATTTTAGAAGGTTTACCAGCCCAAATTCCGCTGCTCGAGGCTGATGTCAACGCTTGGTTGGCACGGCGGCAATTGGGGTACGGACGTGGGCGACGAATGCAGATCGAGAAAGACACCGTAGAATTTTTGTCCGGCATTCGGGCTGGACGCACCACGGGCGCACCCATCACCCTGAAAATCGAGAATTCGGATCATAAAAACTGGACTGAGATCATGGATGTCAACCCAGGCAACGAACCGCGCAAGAAAGCGTTGACCGCCGCCAGACCAGGACATGCCGATTTGGTGGGCGGCATGAAATACCGTCACAAAGACTTGCGCGACGTGCTCGAGCGAGCCAGCGCCCGAGAAACCGCGTCTCGAGTAGCAGTCGGTTCAATTTGCCTCAAATTGCTCGAGGCTTTGGGTGTCGAGGGCGCGAATTTTGTGGATCGGCTCGGCGGAATTTCCTCGAGCGTGCCGTTTGGTTGGGGTGCGCTCGAGGTGATTGAAAACTCGCCCGTGCGATGTCTTGATAAAAACGCTGAAAGTTTAATGATCGCCAAAATAGACCAAGCCAAAGAAGACGGTGACACCCTCGGCGGTGTGCTCGAGATTCGGTTTAGAGGTTTGGTGCCAGGTTTGGGATCGTACTCGCACTGGGACAGAAAACTCGACGGGCGCATTGGGCAGGCAATCATGGCAACCCAAGCCGTCAAAGGCGTCGAAATTGGACACGGTTTTGACAACGCCGACCAACCAGGCTCGAGCGTTCACGATGCCATTTTTTACCGCGACTCGAGCGCATCCAAAGGCGCTTACGACCGCAACACCAACGGCGCGGGAGGACTCGAGGCGGGCATGACCAACGGCGAAGAGTTGATCGTGCGCGTGGCACTCAAACCAATCGCCACCCTGATGAAACCCCTGCCCACCGTGGATGTGGTCACGCACGAAGCCGCAGATGCCGCCCGAGAGCGTTCTGACACCACGGCTGTCCCTGCGGCTGGAATCATCTTTCAATGCGTGATCGCCATTGTGCTTGCTGAGGCATACCTCGAGAAATTTGGTTGCGATACGCTGCCAGAAATGCTCGAGCGGCTTGAGGCGTACAAGAAATTTATTGCCACGTATTGATTGAGGCTCGAGTTGAAGGGTTTTAGGTTTGTGATAATCTGACTGAAGATAAAGGTAGTTATACCGTGAGTTGCAGAGTTACTAACCTTGGGCAGATACAGCAGGAAGAGTGCAACCATGATCCTCCCCAAACTCCGCGATCCCCGCTTCATCACCATCCGTCGCGGAGGGACGCTCACAGATTCCGATCATCGGCTTTTGGCTTTGTGGGCAGCCGAGTGCGCAGAGCATGTTCTGCCGCTCTTTGAGTCGGTACAACCTTTAGACCCGCGTCCCCGCCAAGCGATTGAGCACATCCGAGCCTGGACTCGAGGTGAAATCAAAATGATGGAGTCCCGCGCGGCGGGTGGTCGTGCCATGTCTGCGGCACGACCCTTGAATGGAGCCGCTCGGCACGCCGCCTATGCTGCCGGTCAAGCTGGGGTGGTGGCACATGTTGCCGCACACGAGCTGGGTGCTGCCGCCTATGCGATCAAGGCTGTGCGTGCGGCGCATGGTGAGGGCGCTGGTCGGCTCGAGTGTCATTGGCAACGCGAACAACTCCCAGATGCCATTCACGAACTTGTCTTGGAGGATCAGCGGTTGCGAAACGAAATCTGTTGGTCGGTGTTCGACTTGTGACGGATGTGACGGCTCATCTGCACTGCCCAAAAAGTGCTTTGATTCAATGTCGAAAGCGCGTTGCATTATCAGCAGACCACCTCGAGAAATTTGGTTGCGATACGCTGCCAGAAATGCTCGAGTGGCTCGAGAAGATTCAAAATTCTTTGCCATGTTTTGATTGAAGCTCGAGTTGACGATCAGTTTTGTACTCGAAGCGTCTAGGTAGGTCTGTGATGATCTGACTTGAGATGATAGCTCGAGGAGCGTCATTAGGCATAAAAATATCGATTCGCAAGAGTAATACTGCAAGTTGCGCTATAATGACCAGTTGCAGCCATTAATCTCGGGACTGCGCGGAGGTCACGATGGAAGAGCGATCCCCCTATCACGAAGGAATGCGCCAGCTACAAGACGCCCGTGAAACACGCGCTTTGGCTGATCGTCTTTCCGAACGAACTGCACGAACCGCATTCACCGATGAGGACCGAACTTTCATTCACCGATGTTCTATGTTCTTCATTGCCACTGCCGATGACCTGGGGCATCCCGATTGTTCGTACAAGGGCGGAGCGCCTGGTTTTGTGCGCGTGATTGATGACCACACTTTGGTTTTCCCAGATTACGACGGAAATGGAATGTACCGGACTTTGGGCAATACACTGGTCAACCCGCATGTTGGTCTGCTTTTCGTCGATTTTGAGAATCCCCGTCGTCTTCGCGTGAACGGAATTTCCAGCTTGAGTTTCGATGACCCCTTGCTTTCCGAGTATCCTGGTGCGGTCATGATTGCTCGAGTGGTGGCAACTCGAATCTTTCCCAACTGCCCAAGGTACATCCACAAAATGGCGATGCTCGAGCCTTCGGTGTACACGCCCCAAGCCGGTGCTGTCGCCCCGATTCCTGATTGGAAGAAGCGCGATTATTACCGCGAGGTGCTGCCTGCTCGGGATCGTAAGCCAGAAGAAGGAAGCTAGACTCAGGCATTTCAGCTCGAGCTTCAAGTATCATTTTCACCATTGGGATTTGGATTCTCGAGGGGTAATTTTGTCGCGTAATTTGCTGGGAAACAATCACCTCGAGAAACTTGGGTGCGATACGCGCCTGAAATGCTCGAGCGGCTCGAGTGGTTTTAGAATTCTTGCCATTAATTACGCTTTCAGCAAAATTTGATAGACTGTTTATGATGCCAGATCGGTACTCAAGTTGCATAAAGGAGATCACAACATGGAAGCAGCCGTTCTTGACGAATTCATCAAAACACTCGAGACTCGTTTTGCCAAAAACATGCGCCGTCACGCCAAAATCGACTGGAAATCGGTGCAAGCAAAATTGGAAGCCAGCCCTGAAAAACTCGAGGCTCTTTTTGAAATGGAACGCACGGGCGGCGAACCAGATGTGATTGGACTTGATACCCAAACCAAGGCATTTATTTTCTGTGATTGTTCACCAGAAACACCGTCAGGCAGACGCAGCTTGTGTTATGACCGCGATGCGCTCGAGTCTCGAAAAGAAAACAAACCCCGTTCCAACGCCCTCGAGATGGCAGCCGAAATCGGTATTGAATTGTTGACCGAACAAGAATACCGAGCCTTGCAAGAACTGGGCGAATTTGACAAGAAAACCTCGAGTTGGGTGGAGACGCCAATCGAGATCAGAGACCTTGGTGGAGCACTTTTTTGTGATCGTCGCTATGACCATGTGTTCACGTATCACAACGGCGCGGATTCGTACTATGCCGCCAGGGGTTTTAGGGGTCGGTTAAAGGTTTAACCCTCGAGTTTCAGGTATCGTTTCCACCGCCAGGATTTGGGTTATCCGACGGTAAATTGCTCGCATGAAGTTGCGTCATGATTTTGCTGGGGAACAACCAACGCGCCACAATGTAAAACAAGCCCAACACGTTGATCGTGGTGGTGGTAATCAGTGCCACCAACACCGTGTCTGAAAGCTCGAAGTCAATCCCGAACATGGTTTTGATGGCGGCAAACAGCAAGAATGCCATAATCACAACCAACCAAATGATGGACAGCCAGAACAGCCACAGCGCGTAACGGCGGCGTTCTTTGAACATGGATTGCGCTTCGATTAAATTGTTTCTGTACCAGTCAATTTCGATCTGACCCAAATCCTTACCGTAATCAGGCTCGAGCAGGATTTGGTTGGCGTTCATCAGCACGGGTGGCGGGATTCTGGTGACATCTATTTTCTTGTCGTCAGGCATGTTCACCTCGAGTGTCAAAATGGCGTCGGGGTTGAAATCTCGAGGCTTAACGGCGTTCTTGACGTTTGAAGTAATCGCGGATCATTTCGTTTGGAATCACACCAAATTGGTTGACTTTAAAGGTTTTACTCCAAGGCGAGTCGTCCTTGTGCGTGAGGGATGACAACTGCCCACCCGTGAGATGTCCGTACAACTCCCAGACTTTTTGCAGCAACTCGAGCACGGGCGTTTCGGTTGGGACTTCAAACTCGAGCTTCTGACGGGTTTCGGGGTCAATACGCATTAAGGGCTTGGTGACAACGCCGTTGCCGTATTTTCTGAGGGCGTCATACAACGGCACGATCACGGGACCGAAATTCCAGGCTTGAATCGGTTCTTCGATGAGTGGCGCGTCGGTCAGCGCCAAATGCCAGCCATGAGCGAAGTAGACCAGTTTTTGCACCTGCATGTTGGTCAGGAACTCTTGGCGTTCTTTGGCGATTTGAATGAACGCATTGGCAATGTTTCTGGCTGAGTAAATCATGGGTTTCTTCCTGAGGGGCAAATTTGATATTTGCGCCCTGTCATAATGAGTCATCCGAATTCGATTATAGCAAATTTATCGCTCGAGATTGGAAGATTGCCACGGATTCTTTCCCATACACTTCAATGGCATCCATCACATAGGAAAATGTGCTGTAGCTCACCTGCCCACCCTCATCCGGCGCTACGCGCCACCTTCTCCCACAGGGAGAAGGACGAAAAATCTCGAGCCACACGTGTAACGGAAATAATCTCCCTTCTCTCCGAGGAGAGAAGGGTCGGGGATGAGAGGGGAACAAATGTTAGCCTGAAACCATGTTCACCACGGTTCAAAGCTTGACGCGTCACGATTTGGTGGTGAAAAACAGCGAATTTCTGGCGTTTGCCAATCACACGCCAAGCGTCAACGCGGCGCTCGAGTGGTTGAAATCCATCAAGACCCAGTACAAAGATGCGACGCATGTTTGCTGGGCGTACCGAATTGGCGATCAATATCGTTTCTCGGACGACGGCGAACCGAGTGGAACTGCGGGCGCTCCGATGTACAGGTCGCTCGAGGGGTCAAACTTGGATTTTGTGACGGTGGCGGTGGTGCGGTTTTACGGCGGCGTGAATCTTGGTGCGGGTGGTTTGGTGCGGGCGTATGGTGGCGCGGCTGCCGAGGTTTTGAGAATTGCACCCAAACTCGAGGTGTTTCCCAGGGTGATTGTGAGCGTGCTGGTGGGTTTTGAACAGATGAACGCCTTGTATTTGTCGCTCGAACAATTTGACACGCAAGACCGAACGGATGAATTTAGCGACCAGGGTTTGAATGTAACATTTGCAGCGCTCGAGTCAGAACTCGAGAGGCTGCAAAATACTGTCCGTGACGCAACCAGAGGGCAGGGCGTGGTTTCACTCGAGGGCGTTTAAGCCCGTCAAATCGCGCCCGACAATCAGGGTGTGAATGTCGTGCGTGCCCTCATAGGTGTCCACCGTCTCGAGGTTGAGCATGTGCCGAATGATCGGGTATTCGGTGGTGATGCCGTTGCCGCCGTGAAGTTCCCTTGCCATTCGTGCGCCCTCGAGTGCCACGCGCACGTTGTTGCGTTTTGCCATCGAGACTTGGGCGTAATTCATCGTGCCAGCGTCTTTGTTCTGCCCAAGGTGATACGCCATCATGAGTCCCAGCGAGTGCTGCGTTGCCATCGTGACGAGTTTGTGTTGTACCAGTTGACGGCTGGCAATCGGCTTGCCGAAAGTTGTGCGGGACTTGGTGTACTCGAGGGTGGTTGAAAGCACACTCTCGAGCGCTCCCAGTGCGCCCCAGGCGATACCGTAACGGGCTTGGGTTAAACATCCCAGGGGTGACTTCAACCCTTTAGAACCAGGCAGCAAGCTGGTCGCTGGAACGCGCACATCCTCGAGCACGATTTCGCCGGTGATGCTGGCGCGAAGGCTCATTTTGTTTTTGATCTTTGGCGCGGAAAAACCTTTGGTGTCGGTTGGAACGATAAAACCGCGAATGATACCATCATCGTCTTTTGCCCAAACCACGGCGATATCGGCAATTGGGCTGTTGGTGATCCACATTTTCGAGCCGTTGAGCACATAATCACTACCATCTTTTGTGGCTCGAGTTCGCATTGCACCAGGGTCAGAACCACCCTCGGATTCGGTCAGACCAAAGCATCCCACCATGCGCCCAGCCGCGAGTTCTGGCAGGTACTTTTTCTTTTGTTCTTCCGAACCATAGGCGTAAATCGGGTACATCACCAGCGAACCTTGAACGCTGGCGGTGCTGCGAATGCCGCTGTCACCGCGCTCGAGTTCGTAACAAATTAAGCCATACGCCGTGCTCGACACGCCAGAACCACCGTATTCTTCGGGTGTGGTCGGTCCAAGAATGCCAAGCTCACCCATTTTGGTCGTTAAACTGCGCGGCAGCGTGCCCTCGTCCCACCAGTCGCCAACCTGCGGAATGATTTCGGCATCAACAAATTCGCGCACCATCGTGTGAATGTCGCGCTCTTCGGGTTTGAGATTCTCGAGAATTTTAAAGTAATCGAACATGAGGGTATTGTCGCATTTTTGCGGTGAGATGGGCAATGTACGAATAACCTTCACCGAAGTTCCGAGCAATACACCAAAACTCGAGCATTAATATTAAGATTTCACCATGACCGAACTTCTCGAGCTACTAGATTACCAACGTTGGGCAACCACCAAAACCCTTGACGCAAGCGCCAAACTGAGCGAAGAGCAATTGCACCGTGATCTTGGCTCGAGTTTCAAAAGCGTGTTTGAAACGCTGGTGCATTTGTACGGCGCTGACCGTGCGTGGTTGGGCAGGCTCGATGGGCAAAATCCAACCCGACCAAACCCAGGCGATTACCCGAGTCTAGGGGTATTGCGTGAAGCTTGGGAACTTGTGCTTGACGGCTGGAAAGCAACTGTCACAAAACTCGAGAATCCCAAACTCGAGGTTCATTACAAATCTTACGATGGTGCGCCGCTTACCAGTTCGCTCGAGGAAATCGTGAAGCATGTGGTCAATCACGGGACGTATCACCGTGGGCAGGTTGCCGCCATGCAGCGAATGTTGGGCGGCGAGGCGGTTGGAACGGATTTGATTGGGTTTTACCGCAGTCGAGTTTCTGTATGAAAAATGACCCCAAAATGGGGTCAAAAACTTTTTTGAGGCTCGAGATTTAACTGTCTTTGTCGCGGTAACGCAAGAATGCGGGAATATCCAGTTCTTGTTCACTAAACCGTCCCGAGTTGATAATGTTGCCCAGATTGCCCAGGGTGTTGTTGCTGGTACGCAGTTGGTTCATTAAGCCTGGGGCTTCGTTGAAGCCTGTGGCAACCACGGTCACACGGATTTCATCGCCGGCGTGTTCGTCGAAAGCCACGCCGAACAGGGTGTCCACGCTGTTTTCGTCCAAACCTGTGGCGGCTTGAATCTTGCCAACAATTTCGTAAGCGTCCGCTAACGTCACACGGTCTTCAGTGCCGGTGATGTTGATTAAGAGCTTCTTTGCACCTTCAATACCACGCTCGAGTAACGGCGAGTGAATGGCACTTGCCACAGCTTCTTCGACGAGTTTATCGCCGCGTCCCGCACCAATGCCCATCAGCACCGAACCTGCGCCCGTCAGGTGCATTTTTACGTCGGCAAAGTCCACGTTGATCAAACCGCTGGCGTTGATCACGTCGCTGATGCCTTTGACGCCGTAGTACAACACGCGGTCTGCCAGCAGGAACGCATCGCGGATTGGGGCTTTGCGGTCCACCACCGAGACCAGCTTTTCGTTGTTGACAATAATCATGCCGTCCACGCGCTCTGAAAGCTTCTTGATGCCCTCTTCGGCGACGCGCAGGCGCTTGGGTCCTTCAAATTTAAATGGGCGCGTCACAATGCCTATGGTCAGCGCACCGATCTCTTTGGCAATCTCGGCAACCACGGGCGCACTGCCCGTACCTGTGCCGCCACCCATGCCGGCGGTGATGAAAACCATGTCCGCGCCCTCGAGATGTTCTTTGATCTGATCTCGGTCTTCGAGCGCACTTTTTTCGCCGACCTCGGGGTTAGCGCCTGCGCCCAAACCACGTGTGGTGCGATCACCAATTTGCAAGCGCAATTCGGCATGAGAGTTTGCCAGGACTTGCGCGTCGGTGTTCGCCGCAATGAACTCCACGCCGTCCAAGCCAGAGTCAATCATGC
Source organism: Deinococcales bacterium (assembly GCA_043730305.1). Taxonomy (GTDB): domain Bacteria; phylum Deinococcota; class Deinococci; order Deinococcales; family JAAFIG01; genus JANXTZ01. Next base: position 13,538 of record JAYTKL010000569.1, read on the forward strand.
GGTTCACCGCGTTGTTGCCCGCGCCGCCTAAGCCAATCACTCGAATGTTCGCTGCTTGCACTGTTATCGCCTCGTTCTTGCCATAGTGGCGGTTGATTTCTGAAATCGAATTGCATCAAAAAACTGCCTTAAAAGAAATCTTTGAAAAACGCCCTGATACGCTCGAGAAAACTGGGTCCGGATGGTTTACGGAGGGTGGCTTCGCTCGGTTCTGGCTCGAAGTTATCGTCTTCACTGGCGTAATTGTTGCTCGAGCTTGAATCATTTTGACCCATGTGTGCGCCCGACACACTAACGCCAACCGGAACGGCATTGTAATGCTGTTGGTTGCTGCTGGTCGCGCCGCGTCCAGTAAAATTTTCGATGCCGTAACGTACCAAACCTACGCTGGTGGCGTGGGTGGGAGATGACACGACATCGGCAAGACCACTGACATTGCCTGGTTTGCCAATTCGGACTGGAAGCTTGAAGCGTTCTCTGGCTAATTCGGAAACACCGCGCATTAACGCTGTGCCGCCCGTAATGACCACACCAGCCGCAATCAGTTCGACTGGTCCGAGCACCGAATCAATTTCTGCCCGTGCAAGGTTAAAAATTTCTGCCATGCGCGGCTTGATGATCCTCGAGAGTTCAAAGGCACTGACTTGCGGCACAACCCCGTTTTGGGTTAGCTCGAGGTTGAGGTCTGGGTCTGCCATTTCGGGCACGGCGGCGCCGTATTTTTTCTTGACGCGTTCGGCTTCGTCGGCTGGAATTTTCAGGATTTGTGCCAGGTCTTGGGTGACATGGTCGCCACCGAGTGGAATGACCGCGCTGTGCGCCAGATTGCCGCGCCTGAAGACCGCAACGTCGGTTGTACCGCCGCCAATGTCAATTAAGACGGTGGTGACATCCTCCTCTTGAGCCTCGAGCACGCTTAAACCACTGGCGTAACCTTGCAAGACCAGACCGTTGACGGTGATGCCCGCCTCGGAGACACAGCGCCGCAAATTGGCGAGCGGTCCCTGCGAACCGGTCACGATATGAACGTCCACCTCGAGCCGCACGCCGTGCATTCCGACAGGATTTTTGATGCCTTCTTGACCGTCCACCACGTATTCTTGCGGCAGCACATGAATGATCTCGAGGTTTGGATCGAGCGGCACGGCACGGGCATTTTCGATGGCGCGTTCGACATCTGGGCGTGATATTTCCTGCCCACGACGAATCGCGGCAAGCCCGTGACTGGTCAGGGCTTTTAAGTGACCACCTGCCACGCCCACGTAAGCGTCAACGACACGAACGCCAGCCACGCGTTCGGCGGCGGCGATAGAATTGCGAATTGAACTGATGGTGCGCTCGAGGTTAACCACCACGCCGCGCTTGAGACCTTCACTTGGCACTGTACCTTCACCAATAATGTCGAGCACCCCGTTGGGGCTGACTTCACCGATAACTGTTGTGATTTTGGTCGTGCCAATGTCCAATCCGACCACGATTCTCGAGTTGTAACGATTGTCGGTCATTGTTGGACACTCACCCCCCAAGAATAGATGTTGATTTGTGCCGATCTGTTATCGGCTTGGAGTATCTTGACACTTCCGCCCCATTTGAGCAAGGAAGCATACGAATCTGTCCAGATTCGCAGGTTTTTAAGTTGGATACGAAAACCTTGCGGCGTGAATCGTACCTCGAGTGGTTGATAGGGTTTCATCAATGACGCTATCTTAAGCGCTTCAGGCAGTTTAGAGCTATCCCAACCCGTTAAGGTTGGTTTTGGATTCAGACCATCAGGAAGCTCGATCCCGTCCAGTGCGACTGTGACCCTCGAGCCGTCCGACTTTAAGAGCGTGCCGACGGGTTCGCGTTCAACCAATTTTACTTCGACCTGTCCTGGAAAATGCTTGATTATTCTCGCCTCGGCAATCCAGGGGCTGTCGTTCAGTTCTTTGGCGCTGGCGTTCGACGCCCACAACCACGGGTTGCCCCGTGAGATGCCGCTCATGTGCGCGACCTCTATGGGTGAAAAATGTTTTGATCCCGAAACCAGCACACCCCAGACGGGCAGCACGAATCTCGAGGCGGCAAGCAGCGCGAAGACAATAATCAGCAAGGAAATACCCCAGGTCAGGTTTTCTTTGCTTGGTTTGATTTGACTGGTCATATCTTCCCCCATATTTCCACTTCGCGCTCGAGGTCAATCCCCAATTGACTTTCGATGTTGGAAAGCAACTCGAGCACATCTTTGGCACTGGCATTTCCTTGGTTCACCACAAAATTACCATGTTCGAGTGAGATCATTGCGCCGCCAACCTTTGCACCCTTCAAACCCGCCTGATCAACCAGTTTACCAGCACTAAAGCCTTCAGGGTTTTTCCAGGCGCAACCGAAGGTTCGTTGATGCGGTTGTCCTTTTCTGGCATTGTCGGACAGGTTCATACGTTCTTGAACAATTTCTGGGGTTGTGCACTCGAGTTTTAGACGAACCCGTGTGACAATTCCCGCACCGTTTTTGCCGTGTGGAATGCTCGAGTTGCGGTACTGGAAACCGAGTTGATCTGGCGTAAAAAATTTGGTTTCGCCGTCCACAAAAACCTCGAGTTGATAAATCGCGTCTGCCATTTCACCAAATCGTGTTCCCGCGTTCATGCGCACCGCGCCGCCAACTTGGGCTGGCACGCCCCACAAACCTTCGATGCCGGACAAACCGCGTTGTTGGAGTTGCCGCACCAAACCTGGAATCGGTTTTGCCGCACCCACCCAACCGGTCACGATGTGCGTGTCGCTCGAGAGACTCAGGTCAGGCTCGAGGTCAGCTTTGGAGTATTCGCCGCCCAATCGAATCACGCGCTCGGGGACACCAGCATCGGAAACAATTAAATTTGAGCCTCCGCCCAGAATTCGGTACGGCGCAGATGTGGCATTTTGGAGTTGCTCGAGGTCATGCGTTACCCACAATTCAGCCTCCCCACCAACGCCAAGCGTAGTGAAACTCGAGAGGCGCACCATTCGCGGTACACGGGCAGAACTGGGTTTGATCATGACCGCACAAGCCTCCTTCACCGCATAACCTCGAGTTTCCCGCGACTGAGCAACTCTCGCCCAAAATTGGTGATGTCGCCCGCGCCCATCGTCACGATCACATCATTGTCGCTGGCATTGATGAGTAAAAGCTCGAGCACATCTTCACGGCGCGAAAAATACTTGACGGCAACGTGACCGTCAGAAATCATTTTTTGTTCGATCAAACCCGAATGAATGCCTTCAATTGGTTTTTCGCCAGCGCCATAAATGTCGAGCAGCATGACTTCATCGGCGTGCATCAACGCTTGGGCAAAACGCTGCCATTCCCTGGCAACCCGCAAGTAACGGTGAGGCTGGAAAACAACGCGAACTTTGCGTCCAGTGGTTTTTGCACCCAAAATGGCGTTCTCGACCTTTGTAGGATTGTGCGCGTAATCATCAACCACCAACGCGCCGTGATATTCGCCCAAAACATCCCAACGACGACGGGCGTTCTTGAAAAGCTCGAGTGCCACCGCGTACTTTTCAAACGCAATTCCGGCACGGTCTGCGACTGCCACGGCCGCCAGCGAGTTCAGCACATTGTGCTGCCCTGGCACGTTTAGCGTAATTTGCCCAATCGTTTCCCCGCGAATCTCGAGCGTGTACACCGCGCCGCCCCGCTCGAGTTTGACGTTCAGGGCGCGGTAATCGCAGCCCTCGGTTGTGCCGTAAGAAACAACTGGCAATTCCTCGAGCATCTTTTCCAAACCGTCCCAATCACGGCAGTACACGACCACATCGGCATTCTGGGCAAACTGCCGAAAAGCACGGTGCAGTGCCTCGAGGTTGATGTGGTAATTATTACGAACATCACCTTCAATACCCACATGGTCATCTTCGACGTTGGTGATGACCGCCGTGCGCGGTTTGACATGCTGAAAGTACGTGTCTGATTCATCGATTTCGGCAATAAAATGCTTGCCCTTACCGTACTTGGCATTGCCACCAATTGCCGCGACCTCGCCGCCCACCACGCAAGTTGGGTCAAGTCCGCATTGTTCAAAGACGCTCGAGATCATGCTCGAGGTGCTGGTCTTTCCATGCGTGCCAACCACGCCGATGCTGTCTTTGGCGCTCATCAATTCGCCCAAGAGTTCAATGCGCCGAATAACCCGCAAACCTTTACCCCTGGCGGCAATCACTTCTGGTTCGCTGGCATCAACGGCGGTACTTGTCACCAGCACGTTGACATCGTGCGTGATGTGATCCGCACTGTGACCCTCAAAGATTTCCACGCCTCGAGCCTCGAGTTTCGCAGTCAAAGCATTTTTTTTGTGATCGCAACCCGAAACAACCTGACCGTCCTCGAGCAGAATATGCGCCAAACCGCTGACGCCAATCCCACCAATGCCCATCAGGTGATAATGCTTTTTCATGTTCTCTCCCCCAACACTTCCAACACCAGTGCCGCCAATCGCTGCGCCGCACCCGCGCTCGAGGCAGCAAACGCGTTTCGGCGCAACTCCTCGAGTTTGGAAGCCTCCAAACACGCCAGGATACCCTTTTCGAGTAACCCAGGTGAATCGCTCAGGCTTAATGATTCGAGTTCCAAAGCCGATTCTGGAATGACAAACCCTGCCCCTCGAGCTTCGACGCCCTGGGCATTCTTGGTTTGATGGTCTTCACTGGCGCTTGAAAGTGGCACGAGCAGCAACGGCACACCGTGAAACGCGGCATCGGCAATGGTGCTGAATCCCGCCCTGGTGATCGCAAAATCGGCAGCGCCGAACGCCGCTATCGCATCCACGAATTCGATGGTGTGATACCAAGACGAGTTTTTGACCTCATTCAGTCGCCCACGCCCCGTTTGATGCAACACCTGCACGTTTTTACCTGCCAGCACCCGCTCGAGAATCGGTGGCAGCAGCCTGTTGAGCCTGACCGAACCTTGCGAACCGCCCATGATCAAAATTGTTTGTTTGTTCGGTTCTAAACCCAGTTTAGCCAGCGCCTCGGGTCGGGTCATGCGTTGCTCACGCACAGGCATTCCAACCAGTTTGGTTTTTGCGCCCACAAGCTCGAGTTTTGCGGTTTCGTCCACCAGCCCAATTATTTTGGCGCGTTTCGCAAAAACCCGAGTCACCAAACCAGGACGCGCATTGCCTTCGTGAAGCACAATCGGCACGCCACGCAACCACGCGCCGGCGACTCCAGGAAAAGACGCAAAACCACCAAAACCCACCACGACCTTCGGGCGCAACTTACCAACAATTGATGCCGCATCCCAGAAGCCCGCAACCGCCCGAAATAAAGCTCGAGGGTCAGGGCGAGAACGGTCAATCTTTCCAGTTCTGACACCGTAAAAACCCAGGTTCTCTCGAGCCGCTATCCCCTCCTCCATGCCACCCAAACCGCCAATGATCGCCGATTGCAACCCATGAGGCTCGAGCGCCCGAGCCAATGCCACAGCAGGGAAAATATGCCCAGCCGTGCCGCCAGTGGCGAGAAGAATTTGAGGGGGATTGGACATTGAAAACTCGTAACTCCTTGGAATAAATCTCGAGCTTCAGATTTCGTGCGAAATGTTGAAAGATACCGATTCGTGCGAAAGGGTGAACACAAGCGACCATGCCCGTTAGCGATTCCGCCCGTTAGGTGCGTCTTGGAATCAAGCGGTCTCGCCCGAAGGTGCGTTTTGAGACCAAGAAGAAGGTACGTTTTATGGTTAAGACGGTTCACCCCTACATCAGATTGTTAAATACTCGCCGCGAGTTGCTTCTCCTCTGCTGCCAAGATCAAAGCTTCCTCTCGAGCGGCAACATTTTTGGGCACTGGAATTTTGGCTTCGTTGTAGGCGTTGTGAATCCAACCGAAGGCGATGGCGCAGGCGATTAAGCTCGAGCCTCCGATGCTCATCATGGGCAGTGCCATGCCCGTGTTGGGCAGTTTGTCGAGCACCACGCCGAGGTTGACGATGGCTTGCCCGACCAGCATGATGGTCGCGCCTGAGGCAAGAATGGCGCTGCCGTGGCGTTCACTGGGGATGTAGGCTTGACCCCAGTAACCGTTCGAGACGAGGCTCGCGCCGCGCAATCCGAGTACCAGAATGGCACCGAAGGCGGCGATTACGACGCTGACGCCGAGCAAACCTGAAGCCCAGGCGACTGGGACGATGATAAAATCCGTGGTTTTGGCTGGAACACGGTGTGGCAGTGGTTTATCGGGTCCGTGTCCCCAAAATCCAGCTTTGGCGAGAACCTTGGTGGCTTGACGGTTTTGATAGTTCATACCTGTTTTGTCTTGTATCCCTTTAACGGAGTTTTGGAATCCTTGAATTCGATCTGCAACGTAAGGATTTTTTGCCAAGTACAACGAACCCGCAGGGACGGTAATGGCAGCCGCCAAAATCACGATGCTGGCAATCCGAAAACCACCAACACCAGCCGTGAACATCACGCTTAGTGCCAGTAAGAAAATGAAGGCAGCAGCCGAAGTGCTGGGCGCGATCAAGACCAGCAATGCCGTTATGCCAATCACGGCAACAGGACCCCAAAGTTTATAACCAGTACCGCGACGAATAAAAAACGAGGCGAGGTAAGCAATCAAGGCGAGTTTGGCAAATTCTGAAGATTGCAATTGAAAGAAACCCAGGTCAATCCAGCGTTTCACGCCAGCGATACGATCACCGAAAAAGAACGTGCCTAACAAACCAAGTATCGTGAGCAACCAGAAACCCCAACCGAAACGAACGGATATTCTCGAGTGAAACTGGGTCACAAGCCAGGTGATTCCGAGTGAAATCACGCCGAGCAAGACGTGTCGCGTGAGTTCTGAAGGTGAGGCGGTTGCCACGCCCAACCAACCCAAAGCCAGCAAGGTCAGTTGGGTCAGGAGCAGCACGGGATTTAAGGGTTTGAATTTCATGGCGCTCCTCTGCTTTGTTGCGGGGTTCGTAACTCGAGTCTTAAAACGGCGGCTTTGAACGCGGCACCCCTGGCTTTGTAATTGGCGAACAAATCAAAACTGGTGCCGAGTGGCGCGAGCAACACCGAACCGCCGTGTGCCAGGTCAGAACCGATGTTGACGGCTTTCTCTAATGCTTTTTCGCCGTCTTTTTCGAGGCTGAGGTTGAGGATTTTGACGCCTGTTTCTTTAAAATATTCGGCGTAAATCATGCCCGATTCGCCAAATGCCAAAATCACGGTAACTTTGTGTTTGACCAACTCGAGCATCTTGGGCAGTTCGGATTCTTTTTCGGACAAACCGAGTTTGTCGCGTCCGCCCAAAATCCAGGCGATGGGAGCGCGGGCATTCTCGAGCGCGGCTTGAACGGCAAGGGTTCGGGTGGCAATCGAATCTTCAATAAACCGCGTGCCATCAATCACCGCGATGGTTTCAAATCTTCCACTGACGCCTTTGAACTCGAGCAGTGCGGATTTGAGTTGTTCAAAATCTACGGTTTGCTGTAGCTGCTCAAGGTACAACAGCGTGGCAGTGACCGCCAAACGCGCATTCATGGGGTGAATATTGACGGGCAGTTTGGAAATCTCGAGCAGGGTTTTCCCAGTTAAATCCAGAATATCGCCAGATTCGAGCACCCGCACGACATGACCTCGAGTTTCCCGACCCAAGACAATGCTGGCAGGAAAAATCAGTGAATCCTCTGGCGTTAAATTCTGTGCAATCCGCCATTTTGCTGCGTGGTAACGTTCGAGCGAACCGTGATCGGTGATGTGATCCACGCCGAGATTGGTGATGACGGCAACGCTTGGACGGTACGTGTCAATGCGTTCCAGTTGAAAACTTGAGAGTTCTGTGACAGCCACATCGCAAGACTCCACAATCTCGAGCAGGGGCGGGTCAAAATTTCCACCTTCAAGCGCGATGATGCCCTGCCTTCGCAACAAATGGGCGATCAAGGCAGTCGTTGAACCTTTGCCAGCCGTGCCAGTCACGCCGATGGTT
>JAYTKL010000570.1:0-1778 GCA_043730305.1 Deinococcales bacterium
TTCATTGTTGTGCGTTATTGTGAATTAATGTTGCAAGCATCCGCCACCAGCGAAAACGATGTTCTTCAGAACCTTAACAGAAGGTTGCTGGGGTTAAATTCGTTTCGTCCGGGTTTGGCGGTTGCCTTTTGGGGCGACCCTGGCATTGGCAAAACGTTCAGGGTCAGGCATTTGTTGGAACGCACGCCCTTGGTGAGTGCTCAGGTTCATGCCAGTCAAAGCTTGCGTGACATGTTGCAGCTTTTACCGCGACCAGAGCAAATCCCGGCTTGGGCAAGTACCTTGCTGGAACAACTTGAGCGCGGGGAGATCCTTTCAAAAACCCAGCAGCTTGACCTGTTTGGCAGCTTCTTGGACAAACTCAGCCCGTTTGTGCTGCACATCGAAGACCTTCATGAAGCCAGTATTGATCGAACCGAATTGATTTTGGCTTTGGCGCAAAAAGTTCTGCATTTGCCTGGCGTGGGTTTGTTGGTGACCAGCCGCCGCAAGCCCGCGCCACCATTTGAAGCGATCAGGCTCGAGCCTTTAAACCGTTCTCAGACCGCCCAATTGCTGACCGTCGAAATTGCGGCACCATTGCCGCCCGAGGCGCTCGATTGGGTGTTTTGTCGGGCGCTGGGCAATCCGCTGTTCACACTCGAGTATTTTCGTTTTTTGGCGCGTTCTGGTTTTTTGTACAACGACGGCAAACGCTGGCGGTGGCGTGATCCAGAACGCGAACTTGTGCCTGTGACCGTCGAGGCGTTGATTGAACGGGTTTTGCAGTCTGCCAGTCAAAATTTGGACCTCGAGCGTTTGATTGGGGTCAAAGCCATTCTTGGTTTTCAAGCGCCAACGAACGTACTGGCAGGGGTTTTGGCAGTCAGTCCAAAACAATTGCAGGTTTTACAGACTCAACTCGAGGGGTACGGAATTTTAAGGCACGGCGAATTTGCCCATCCGTTGTACCGAGAACTTGGGCTGAGCAATTTAGAAGCCGAATCGCGCCGTCAACTTGCGGGTCGCGCCCTCGAGATTCTTGAAACCAACGATGTTGAGGCGGCAGCAAACTTGGTGGCTCTGGCGGGGCTGTCCGCCGAAACAGCCATCGATTTGCTGCAACGTGCCGCGAACAGCGCCCGAGCCGCCAGCCGTCCGGTTCAGGCGAGTCGTTTCTTGGCACAGGCGAGTGCTTTTGGAGTCGGTGAAATCCGTGCCAGTTTCGCGTTTCAAGCAGCACTGGGCTTGAGACACAGCGATGTTCCCGAGGCGACACGCCTGGCAGAAATTGCCAGCAGCTCAATGCAGTTCAGGAGCGACGCCATTTTTTTGATTGCCGAATTGCAGGCGGTGCAGTTACAGGGTACGCAAGCCGAACGCAACCTGGAACGGTTGACCCCCACCGAGCAAGCCAGTCCCTTGTGGCTGGCAAGGCACTTGCAACTTCGTTCGATTGCCGGCAACCATACCGGGGCGCTCGAGATTTTGGATCAACACCCAGATTTACTTGAACACAGTGACGCCAACACGATTCACCGTGTGGTGGTTTCGCTTGCCAGCCTTGGCAGACCCGAGGAGGCAGAACAATTGCTTGCCCAGTCTCTCGAGCAAGATTTGAGCCGCGCCGATCAACTGATGTTGTTCAAAGCCGCCGGGGTGGTGGCGTATTTCAAGAACGATTTTGAACGCATGGATCAACTCAACCAGCGCGTTTATCAAATGGCGTCCGACATCTCAGATTTACGCCTGATGGACGCCGCCGTGTTCAACCGCGCCCTGGCGCTCGAGTACCTTGG
>JAYTKL010000571.1:0-1485 GCA_043730305.1 Deinococcales bacterium
GCAGGATCATGAATGTAAAAATTCAGGAGGAGATGGGATGAAAAAAATTTGGATTGGACTGACATTGGTGCTCGCGCTCAGTGCTTGCGGCACGCAACTTGATTCGCAACTTGCACCAGGAGAAGTAATACTGAACTCCAGAACCAAAGTAATTGGCACAGCCCCCGCACCAGGCACACGGGTTGGTGGCGTGATTCAAAACATCAGTGAACTGATCGCCGCCAGCCCCGACATGAGCACCATCACCTTCAGTCCAGGCAGTGCGTACGCTCGAGGTTTAGTGCCTGGTGATCTGATCAGCGCCCCACCAAACCAAGTCACCCCCGAAGGTTTTTTGCGTAAAGTGAGTTTTGTTTACGACCTTGGCGCATCTGGCATCATGGTTTACACCGAAGAAACCGATCTTGACGAAGCGATTTTGTACGCCGATTCAGAACAAGAAACACCGCTCGAGCAAAGCGATGTGGTGTCTATCCAGTACGCCGACGGTACAACCTTAAACGCGCAGCAACTCAACAGCCGCATTGGTTCTCGAGCCAGCGTGACGCTTAGAACGGTCAATGTTCCGTTTGATCAGGTGTTGATGTGTACCAGTGCTACAGGCGATAAAGTCACTGCCACAGGTTCGTTTACGGCAAGTTTGAAAGCCTTCCTGAAAGTGAAATTTGGCTTTTTCACCATCAAACAAGCCTCGGCGGGCATTACGGCGGAGGAAAGCCTTAAATTGGGTTTCAGTGGCAAGTGTAGCTCGAGCTTGGTGACGTTGGACAAAGAAATTGCCAAGATCAATTTTGGAACCAAAGTCATTTGGATAGGTCCTTTGCCCGTGGTGATTAAGCCATATATTTCTGTGAAAATTGGTGCGAGCGGCAATATTACCGCCACGGCTTCACTCAACGTGGTTCAAACCTTTTCTGGCACTTACGGTGTGCTCTGGAAGAAAGGTCAAGGCTTTTCACCCATCAATGATTCGACTTTTACTGTCACTGGACTGGACGGAATCACCGCCAGCGCTGGTTTGAGCGTATCAGCATTTGTGCGTGGAGAAGCAGGTTTTACGTTTTATGGTGTTGCCACGCTGTACGCCTATGTCAAACCCTACGTTGAATTGAACGCCACTTACACCTTGCCTGCCAACACTTTCAATTATTCAGTGGTTGCTGGTTTACAAGTTGGTGTTGGTGGACGTTTGAAAATCTTTGGCAAAACCCTCGGAGCGTTTGACAGCACCATTTTAGATACCAAACGCAGCATCATTGCCAGTACCAGTCAACCGTTTGGCACAACACCTCCGCCACCTCCAGCGCCAACCCCAACACCCAACCCAACGCCACGTCCTTGCCCATATTGCCAAGAACCTTAAAAGCAATAAAACGTTTTGGGTAAAATAAACGCTCGAGAACGATGTAAAAATCGTTCTCGAGCTTAGTTTGCTTGGATTTACTGATCGCCAAAAATCGTGAAATGCCAACCTTTACGCTGATC
>JAYTKL010000572.1:0-3858 GCA_043730305.1 Deinococcales bacterium
CGCAGTCAAAGGGTTTTTTGCCTGGTTGTTTGACGGCGACGTGCATTTGCACAAACGCAAATTGATTCGTCATGCCAAACCGCACGACACTTGGGTCACGCCCGCGCATTACGACCTGGTGTACTTGCGCGAAGGCACCCAGAACTTGCTTTCGGCTTGGATTCCGCTCGGCGATTGCCCCGTCAACCGTGGCGGTTTGACCTACCTCGAACGCAGCCACAAACACTTTGAGGCGCGGGACAAACTCGAAGGTGGCACGCTTAGAGCCGATCACATCACCTATGACCTGCCTGCGCTGGCGAATCAACTCGAGACGCGCTGGTTGATCGCGGATTACCAGGCGGGGGACATGGTGGTGCATTCGCCGTATCTGGTTCATGCGAGTTTGAACAACACCGACCCAAACGGGCGAATGCGACTTTCGACAGACATTCGGTATCAGCGCAAAGTTGATCCGATTGATGCGCGTTGGCAAAACCATTGGCGCGACGATGACGGACTGTAAAATCTAACTCGAGTTTGAATGGTTATACGGATTCCGTTTAATCACTTCATATTTGCCGCGCAAATATTGCGTTCATCACAGAATCCGTAGCTGTTCCTACGCCCTTTGGGCGGATAAATTCCTGGGGGAATTTATCGGAATGCGTATTAGAATCATTTCATGCCCATTTATGCCACTGAAAAATCTTGGATTCTCGAGACGCAAAACACCGCTTACGCCTTGGGGTTAAACGCGGCTGGAATGCTTGCGCACCGTTACTGGGGCGCGAAATTACCTCGAGCCGAGGATTACCCTGCCGCGCAAAATTCTGAAGGTTTTTCTTCGTTTAACGGTTCTGGTCAACTCGTGCCTTACGAATACCCCGCTTACGCTGGCGCAAGTTACGTTGACCCGTGCTTAAAAGTCAGTTTTCCCGACGGCGTGCGTGACACTGTGCTCGAGTTTGAGGGTACGGAAATTCTAGGGTCGGAGTTAAGAATTCATTTGCGTGACGCACACTATCCGCTGCGCGTGACCCTACATTACCGAGTCCATGAAGATTTTGATTTGCTCGAGCGTTTTATCACCCTGCAAAACACGGGTACGGATTTGATCAACCTCGAGCGAATTTTTTCTGCCCAGTGGCATTTCCCAAAACATGAAAAATACCGTCTGAGTCAATTGTCAGGACACTGGTACAATGAAACCCAACTCCAACGCGAATGGCTGCAACCTGGCATCAAAACCCTCGAGTTGCGGCGTTTGACCACCAGCCATCAGCACAACCCGTGGTTTGCGGTTGACACTGGCAACTCGAGCGAAACAACTGGAAACGTTTGGTTTGGCGTGCTGGCATGGAGCGGCAATTGGAAGCTGAACGCTGAAGTCACCGAATTTGGTTCGACCCGCATCAATTTTGGCGTCAACGACTGGGATTTCATGCTACCCCTTTATGCCAACTCGAGTTTCACCACACCGTCCAGCATCGCAGGATTCTCGAGCACGGGTTTCGGTGGCGCGTCTCGGGCGCTGCATTCGTTTGTGCGCGAAACCGTATTGCCGCACGGTGAGGTGCTGCACAAAGTCTTGTACAACTCCTGGGAGGCAACGTACTTTAACGTGGACGAAAAATCGCAATCTGAACTGGCGCAAATTGCCGCCGACCTGGGCGTGGAATTGTTCGTGATGGACGATGGTTGGTTTCATGGGCGAGGCAGCGACGACGCCGGCTTGGGCGACTGGTGGGCGGACGCGATCAAATTCCCGAACGGCATTGTGCCACTCATCGAAAAAGTCAACGCGCTCGGCATGGAATTTGGTTTGTGGCTCGAGCCTGAAATGGTCAACCCCGACTCGGACTTGTACCGTGCGCATCCCGACTGGGTGATTCATTTTGCCACCCGCAAACGCACCGAAATGCGCAACCAATTGATTCTCAATTTGGCACGAACCGACGTGCAAGATTACTTGATTGCACTGATTGATAATCTTTTAAAAGACCACAACATCGCTTTCATCAAATGGGACATGAACCGCAACGTCTCCGAACCGGGCGGGCTTGAAGGCGCAGAGGCTCGAGCCATCTGGGTTCGTTACGTCCAAGGTCTTTACCGCGTTTGGGAAACTTTGCGCGAACGCCACCCGAAGGTCGTCTGGCAGAGCTGCTCTGGCGGCGGTGGACGCGCCGACCTGGGCATTTTGAAATTTGCCGATCAAATCTGGATCAGCGACAACACCATGTCACTCTCGAGGCTCAGGATTCAAGAAGGCTTCTCGCAGGTGTTCCCAGCCATAACCATGGAGGCTTGGGTCACGGATTCGGATCCGAAACACTTGCCACTCGAGTTTGCATTTCATGTTTGCATGGCTGGCACGCTGGGGATTGGCGCAACTTTACTGCATTGGAACGAAGATCAACGTAAGATTGCCAGCCGCATGATTGCCAAATACAAAGAGATTCGCCACATCGTGCAATTCGGGCATCAATACCGTTTGCGTTCCGCCTTTACGGGCGCATTCTCGAGCCTGATGTACGTCACCAAAGACCAGATTGATGCCGTGTTGTTCGCCTTCCGCACGCACCTGCCCGAACCCGTGACACTGCCAAACATCAAATTGTCTGGACTCGAGCCGCAAAGTTTTTACGAAGTCGAAGGGTTTACAGGCGCACGGTCTGGCGCGGCGTTGATGATAGTGGGCTTGGATGTACAACTCCAAGATTTTCGCAGCGTGGTCTTAAAGATTCGTCGCGTGGAACAACAAAACTCGAGCCAAAATGGTGTGTAACTTGTCATGAAACTTCATCTCCTCAGCGATTTGCACACCGAATTTGAAGCATTTGCCATTCCAAAAACGGATGCGGACGTGCTGGTGCTGGCTGGGGACATTGGCACAAAACTTTCGGGACTCGAGTTAGCCCTGAAAAGTTGTGAAATTCCTGTGGTGTACGTGGCAGGCAACCACGAGTATTACGGTGCGGCAATCCCAAAACTGACTACCGAGCTTCAGGACTTGGCTCGAGGTTCGCAAGTTCATTTTCTCGAGAATGACAGTTTTATTTTTCAGAATGTGCGTTTTTTGGGTTGTACGCTTTGGACGGATTTTGAAATTTTGGGACTCGAGAATCGTGGTTTGGCGATGTGGGACGCTGAACAGAGAATGGCGGATTACCGTTTAATTCGGCTCAGTCCAAAGTTCAATCGTTTGCGCCCAATTGATACGGCAGGATTTCATTTTGCCAGTTTGAAATGGTTAAAACAGCATCTCGAGCTTGGGTTTGATGGTCGCACGGTGGTTGTGACGCATCACGCACCCAGCGCCAAATCGTTTAATCCCAAGTACCAAAGTGATTTGTTATCGGCGGCTTTTGCAAGCAACCTCGAGTTTTTGCTGGACGAATTTAAGATTGATCTTTGGATTTACGGGCACACACATCACAACGCCGATTTTGTGCACGGTTCGACACGAATTCTCAGCAATCAACGTGGTTATCCGAATGAACGCGTCCTTGGTTTTAATCCAACCCTGGTGATCGAAATTTAAATCAGTTCAGCGCCATCAAGAAACTCATCCGAGCACGGTCACGCATGGCGCTCACTGCGTTCCAATCGGGTTGTTGCTGCTCGAGAATCGCTTTCAAAAGCACTGGCACTTCAAAATCCGTACCAAGTGATAACGCGCCCGCATCTTGGCAGAACGCCGCAACTTTCGGGTCGTAACTGATGCCGTAAAACGCCGTGCCTGCCGCCGCGCCCAGAATCACGGCGTGAAGCCGCACGCCAACCACCGCGCCAGCGCCGGCAATAATCTCGAGTGCCCGGTCTGGGTCTGCGGTTTCTAAAAGTTGCACGCCAACAACGGTTTTGAAGGCTTCA
>JAYTKL010000573.1:0-17480 GCA_043730305.1 Deinococcales bacterium
GCCAGATGAACGAAGGCTGGGGTGATCAAAAACGGGTCTTTCCAGATTTTGCGCGTCTCGGGCGAATAGGTCTGCTCGCTCATGCTGGTGTGCGTCGGCGTTCCTGGCGTGATGGTGTTGACCGCGATGCCGTGCGCCGCCAAATCTTGGGCGATGGCTCGAGACAAACCCTCCAGTCCAAACTTCGAGGCGCAGTAAGCGACCTCGTTGGCAAAACCCAGCACTCCCGCCCGCGAGGAAACATTGATGATCGAGCCGCCGCACTGTTTCAGGCTGCCGGCAAAAGCCTGACAAGTCAGAAACGGTCCGCGCAAATTGACCTCGAGAATTGCGTTCCAGTCCTCTAAACTGGTCTGTTCGAGATGCAATTCATTGATGATTCCGGCGACGTTCGCCAGCACATCCACGCGCGGGTGTTGTTCGAGCACTTGTGCCGCAAACGCCGTGACGCTCTCGGGCATTCGCAACTCGAGCGGCATGGCAATGGCGTTCAAACCCGAATCGCGCAAGTTTGCCATTTCCTGCTCGAGTTCGGAGGCGATTCGGTCCGCGCCAATTACTATCGCGCCTTCAAGGGCAAACGCCCGCGCCACCGCTCGCCCGATGCCTCGAGCCGCGCCGGTGACGATGCAGGTTTTGCCGGTCAGTCGGTTCATGTGGCGACCCGACCCCCATCAATCAGCAAGCCGATGCCCGTGGTGAACGAACTCATGTTGCTGGCAAGGTACAAGACCGTGCGGGCGATCTCTTCGGGTGTGCCCATCCGACCCAATGGGGTGACACTCATCCAGCGATCAATCACCGCGTCGTGGTCTTCAGATTTCTCGAGGTTGCGCTGGTTCATCGGGGTGTCAATTACGCCAGGGCAGATCGCGTTGACGCGAATGTTCTCACGGGCGTATTCGATTGCCAGAATCCGCGTCATAGACATGATCGCGCCCTTGCTCGAGCCGTAAGCGATGTTGCCGCCGACATTGGCAAAAGCGCTGACGCTCGAGTTGTTGACAATCGTGCCGCCATTTTTTTTGAGTAGCGGAATCGCATGTTTGCAACCAAAAAATGTTCCCTTGAGGTTGATGCCGATCACGCGGTCAAACAGTTCCTCGGTCACGTCGCTGCTCGGGGTGACGGGTTGCTCAATGCCGGCGTTGTTGAAGATTGTGTGCAAGCCACCGTACTCGCGTTCGGCGCCGTGAATCAGTTCGCGCACCTCGGCTTCTTTTGAAACATCGCAAGGCACAAAAATTGCCTCGCCACCGGCAGCTTTGATCTCCTCGACCACACTCGAGCCGCCCGGCGCATCGATATCGCCTATCACAACCCGCGCACCCTCTTGGGCAAAAAGCAGCGCCGTGGCGCGACCCATGCCGTTTGCCGCGCCAGTCACCACCGCCACCTTGCCCTCGAGCCACCGTTTGCTTTGCATGAAAAACCTCAATTCAAAAGCGTATTTAGTGCGCCACCAAGGCGACTTCGGGATCGAGCACCATGTCCGCCTGCTCGAGATGGGCAATCACCATCTGAATGTGCTGACGCGCGGCGGCTTCGGCGGCATCGGGGTCACGGGCGGCAATCGCATCAAAAATGGCATGGTGCTCCTTGCGCACGTCGTCTCGAGAGCGGCTCGTGCCGCTTTGAGGGTCGCTCATGCGACGGATCGTGTTGCGCCGGTACACCGAAGCCAGTTCGGCGCTCATTTCGCTGAAACGCACCAGGTGTTGGTTGCCCGACACCAGGTAAATATGACGATGAAAGTTCAGATCGCTGACCCACAGTGCCGACAGATCACTCTCTCGAATCGGGGTTTCCCAGGCTTTGAGGTACGACTCGAGTGTCTTGAGGTCTGGCTTGGTGATGCGGCTGGCTGCCAGTCGCGCCGCCACCGCATCCAAGCCCATACGACACCAGTACAGGTCAACCACATCTTCGAGCTTGAGCAGACTGACCTCCATTTTTCCGCTGACATCATGAATCAGTCCGCGCTCGCGCAACATCACCAGCGCATTGCTGACGGGCGTGCGGCTGACCTGAAGTTGCGCCGCCAATTCGACCTCGACCAGCGCCTCGCCAGGTTTCAAGCCGCCGTTGACAATCCGGTCTCGCAGGTTTTCGTAGACCTGATCGCGCAACGCCCGACCTCGTGAAATCATGGCTGTCCTCCTGGGATGCTGAATGCTGCATGCAGCATTCAGGTGAATTGGTGTATAACTTAAGGCGACAGACCACAAAATGTCAAGCCAACAAGTCTCGAGAAGCGAAAGGAATCAACATGCCAGAAGCACCCGCCTGGAAATTCGAGAAAATCATCAAACCCATGTTCGACCAGCCCCAAGAGCACCTGATGCTGCGCGGCAGGGTGCTGAGTTGCAGTAACGATCAGGTCATCGAAGACGGCATCGTCGAATTTGAAAACGGTCAGATCAGCGCCGTCGGTGTCAGCCAAGATTTCGGCTCGAGACTCGAGACTGCCATTCAAACTGGCGGCACGATCATGCCAGGTTTGATCAATTCGCACGCCCACCTCGCCTGGGACGGCATTCACGACCTGGCACACCAATCGATCTATGATTCCAAAGAGATCAGCGCCTATAAAAGTGCGGGCAACATGCTGATTTCCTTGCGGGCGGGCATCACCACCGTGCGCGACCTTGGCATGCACGACACCAACCTTCACGCCAAACAGGCGGTCGAACAAGGAATATTTCCTGGACCGAGGATTCTGGCTTGCGGTGCGGCAATCGTCCAGACTGGCGGTCACACCTACTGGGCATGTCATGAAGCCAGCGGTGCCGACGAGATGCGCCGCGCCGTGCGCGAACAGGTCAAGGCTGGGGCTGACTTAATCAAAATCATGGCGAGCCACGACCTCAACGAATTCACCGACGAGGAATTGCGAGCCGTGATTGACGAAAGCCACCGCAACGGACTGCCGATCACCGCCCACGCAACCTTCAACAGCGTCATCAAACGGGTCGCCGAACACGGTGTGGACTGCATCGAACACGGCGGCGACATGACCGACGAAACCATTAAGATCATCCTCGATAAAAACATCCCGATCGTCACCACCTTCGCCCCGCTCGTCATGCAAGCCCAAGCCGAAATTGCCAGGCAGTACAACATTCCAGAATGGAAGATTCTCGAGCGCCAAAAAGCCGTCTCGAGCGGCGTGCGTTTTGCCGGACTGGTCAAGGCGGCACAGGCGGGCGTCACCATCGCCTTTGGCACCGACGCGGGAAGTCCAGTTGTGCCCCATTCGGTCGTTGCCCCAGAACTCGAGTTCATGATCAAACTGGGGGTCAAGAAAAACGCTCTCGAAGCCGTTCATTGCGCCACCAGCGTCGCCAGCCGCGTCAACAGACTCGAGCAGAAAACAGGCACGCTCGAGGTGGGCAAAGCCGCCGATATTCTGGTCACAGCAGGCAAACCTGACCTCGAGATTGCTGATATTTCCAAGGTTCAAATGGTGTTTGTAAATGGTCAAAGGCGGGTTTAGAGGAGTGCGAGGCGAAAAAAGTTGTGTGAATAAACGACGAATCAGAATGTGAACAGTTTTGTCAGGTTCACTTTGGAAAGCTTGCCACCAGACCTCGCATAAAATTATATTTAATGTTTGTTTCGTGCTGTACAACTCGAGCACCATGTCAATACGATCGAACAGACGAAAGACAATTAACTGCCTTCACGACCAATTGACCCGCATCAGACAACGAAAATCATTAACATTTGTACCTGTTGGACCAGTGATGACCAAATCGCCCAAAGCCGCGAAAAACGAATACGCGTCGTTGTTCTCGAGCATGGCACGTGCGTCCAGACCGAGCTGCACAGCCCGCTCAAGCGAATCTGGCGTCAGGATAGCGCCAGCCGCCTCGGTCACACCGTCAATACCGTCAGTGTCGCAAGCAATCGCGTACACATTCGCTTCGCCGCCAAGCTCGAGCGCCAATGCCAGCAAAAATTCGCAATTGCGCCCACCGCGTCCCGACCCGCGCACGGTCACGGTGGTTTCGCCACCGGACAAAAAGGCTGTTCCTGGGTCGAGTTTTCGAGCTTCCAGGGCGTGTGCTCGGGCGGCATCTCGAGCTTCGCCGGTGATGCTATCAGAGAAAATTCGGGTGCGAATTCCAACAGATTCAAATTGAACCCGTGCCGCCTCAAGCGCGGTGACGTTCGTGACAATCAAATGATTTTCGACTCGAGCAAACGCGGGATGCCCTGGTTTCGGGGTTTCAAGGCTAGAGTTGCGAAAATACTCGAGTGCGGCTGGTGAATTGATTTGGTACTTTTCAAGCACCCGAATCGCATCTTGAAAATACGTTGGGTCAGGCACGGTTGGACCACTGGCAATCGTCGAGAGATCGTCGCCCACCACATCTGAAACAATCAACGCGATCACTCGGGCTGGTGCAGCCGCCAGCGCCAAACGACCACCTTTCAGATTGGAGAGGTGTTTGCGAACCGTGTTCATTTGGGCAATATCCGCACCAGAATTTAAGAGTTGTCGGTTGATCTGAAGTTTTTCCTCGAGCGTGACCCCACTTGGCGAAACCATCAACGCCGAACCGCCGCCAGAAATCAAGACGATCACCAGATCATCGCTCGAGAGTCCATGCAGCGCCTCGAGTATCTCTGATCCCGCTTGTTGGCTGGCGTTGTCTGGCACGGGATGACTCGCCTCCAGAAGCCTGATGCGACTGAGTTGCTGGGTCGCGTGACCGTATCGGGTGACGACCACGCCAGAAAGCTCGCCGTCCCAGGCATCCTCGAGCGCTTTTGCCATACTCGCCGCCGCCTTGCCGCCACCAACCACGATGGTTCGCCCTCGTGGGCGCTGAATGGATTGTGCGGCTTGACGCACGGCTCGGTTTGGTTTGGCAGCGGTCACGGCGCTGTGAAAAGCGGCGAGCAAGTGATCTGATACGTTCACGCGAGTTTCTCGAGTTTGCGGTCGTTTAACGGTTGACCCAAATGTTTGGCGAGCACCTGAACGACAAATTTAACATCGTCGGGTTGCTGTAGTCCTGGCACGCTGATCGCTGCAATTTCGATGATGGCAGTCTACAATTTAAATTCTCGAGCATTGCAAAGTCCACAAAATAGCCGCCACCAACGACAATGAGACGCTCAAAGTTGATTTGATGGTTGACCAGCATTCAATTCAACTTGCTGTTCAACTCGCATTTCCTCTGCCACCCATGCCACCGGCACAGAACCAAACGACAACAACCGATCATGGAAATCTCGAGGTTTCCAAGCCAATTCTCGCCGTAAAGATTTAATCGCTCGAGTCCCGAGCCAGTACATCAAACGCGTGGCTGGATAAATCGAATTTCGCGTGGTTTCAGCCCACAATCTGGTTGGCGGCATTTGGACCTGATCGCGGTAAAAGGCTCGCATTTGATCCAAATTCCAGACGCCTCGGTGCAAACGAATGTCCGCCAAGCACATGGCAGCGTTGCGCATTTCATACTGCTTCAAAAGCATTTTTTCTTGGGGCGTGTAAAAGCCTTCCACCTCGAGCATCAGGTCTTGGACGTAACACGCCCAGCCTTCGATCATCGTGCCGCCAGACAACATGGCGATTCCAGAGGCGCAGTCTGTTCCCGCAACTTGCCCAAGTTTGAGACTTGACGCTCGCGCTCGAGCATTTTGGGTGTGGTGTCCTACCGAGCCGTGATGAACGACGTGGGTGATCTTGATGGTCGCATTGTTCTGACTTCGCAGATAGGCATTCAAGTCTGTGCCTGGCGGAAAAACCCAGTAGGTGCTTCCGCTCGAGGCACGACCGAGGGCGGGTGAACGGTAGAACAGAAAGTACAAATCGCCCGCCACGGCTCGCGCCCAATCAGGCAAGGTTTCAAATTGCAATCCGTAATCTTTGGCGGGTGTGACCAGCCCATGTGAGTCAGCCCGCTCGAGCGTTTGGGCGTGCATTTTTTCGTAGGTTGGAATCACATCTTCAAGTTTGGGATGCTCGAGTTCTAAGGCTTTGAGTTGGGTTCGCCAGTCTCGGCTTGGGTCGAGTTTGGCAGCCATGCGTTTCAGTTCGGCTTGAGCGTTTTCAAATCCTTCGAGCGCCAAGTTCTCGGCGTCTTTGGGCGAGAACGGCAAACCGTGCGCCTCACGCATCAGAAACTCGAGTTGCGCCTCGCCGCAGGCAGGGTCGGTGTCGGCATGATCTTCCAAACTGGCTGCAAAAACTTGAACGGCACGAATGGCTTTAAGGTTGGCTGGCTCGAGTTTTGAAGTCCAGAGCGGATGAAGTTTTAAACCCTGCTCGAGCAGTCGAATCAATGCCGCAGCCTCGAGTTGGGCGCGTTGAATCCAATCTTTTGGAATCGCTCGACCTTGAAGCCAACGTTGACCCAACCTCAAAAATTCGGGCATGAACTCGAGCCTTTGGCGCAAATCGTCAACAGCTCGAGGTGGGTCGCTCGGCAGCAACAACGAGATCACACCAAAGGCGCTTTCACCCGTGAACCAGGTGGGGTTAAAAAACCGTGGTCGCTGCTCGAGTTCATGAATGGCTACCCGAATCTGGGCGCGAAGCATTTTGGTTTCGAGGCGCTCAATACTGATAAAACCAGGCTCGAACGGCGCAACTTCACGCTCGAGGTTTCGCAAAGCACTCAGTTCGCGTTCCCGTGCATCTGTATCGGCTGGCGGCAATCGGTGATCGTGACCATCCAGACCCATGAAACTTGCATTCACAGGATGGTACTCGAGATGATGCTCGAGAAACTTTGCTGTGAGCGCCTGAAGGCTCACTGAGGGCGCTCCGTAGCCGTTTGGGGCAGATCAACCCAACGCCGCTCGAGGTGCGCCTTTACCATCGCGTTCACGACCTCCTGAGATTTTGCGCCGTCAAAGAACGTGCATTCGGCGGGCATGTCATCCAGAATTTCATCAACAAAATGCCGCACCAGATTGCGGTAATACAACTCGGGCCAGGGAGTCTCGAGGGTCGTGCCTGGTGGAAGTGCCGAGCTTGGAATTTCGATTTTCTTGAATTCCACGCTGTCTGGCGTGGCAAAATGCAGCGTCTCGGCGATGCCAAATTCTTCGACCAGTCTGGCAACGGCTGCGCCTTTAGAGCCGTAAACCCGCAATTCCACACCAGGGTAATTTCCCACGGCAATGTACGAGGTTTGCAGGATGCCGTGCGCACCCGAGGCAAACTCGGCGAGGGCAACCGTGCCGTCCTCAACCTGAATTTTTTGCATCCCTTCATAGCCGCGCACGACCCGTTCTGGAATAAAATTTTTCATGCTCGAGGCGACGCTGCTAAACTCTCCGACGCACCAACGCACCAGGTCAAGCAAGTGCGAGCCGTAACCGACGATGCTCGAGGGAATGAGTTGATTCCAATTGGCATCGCTCGAGACTTGACGAAGCGGAAACTGTGGGTCTAGAAATTGCGAGTTTTGCTCGAATCCGTGAACGTGAAAAATTTCTCCGAGCGTGCCGTCCTGAATCCAGGCGTGAATCTGGCGAATCGCGGGCGAGTACCGAAAGGTGAAACCAAGTTTGGTTCGGACGCCTTTGGCATCTGCGGCTTGAGCCGCCATGAAGGCATCTTTGGCGTCTGCCGCCAGCGGTTTTTCGCAGAGCACATGCTTGCCCGCCTCGATCACCGCCAGACTGAGCGGCAGGTGCGTTTCGGTTGGCGTGCAGACATCGACCATTTCAACATCGGGGTCATTGATTAAATCGCTGGCGTTGCTGTAAACCTTCTCGATGCCGAACATGTCTGCCATCGCTCGGGCACGTTCTGGAATGACATCACAAATCGCCACGAGTTTGGCACGGTCATAGGCGGCATACCCTGGTAAGTGCGCTTTTTCTGCCCAGGCGTGCGCCCCAAGCACGCCGACACCCAATTTTTTGGCACTCATGGAAGCTCCTTGCCGATGCTGTAAACGTAAGCCTCGAGTTCATCGTAATTCTGAAATCCAAGCTCGCGTTTGCCGTCCTCGATTTCAAAAATCATCGCGTTCATCTTGTCGTTCAGGCGCGTGTCCGCCCCAACCGCTTTTCCGTACTCGCTCAATTTGCCGTTTGAAGAGCGCACCTCGGACGGACGGTTGCGGTAGACGATGTCCCACCAGATGCCCGAACCCTTTTTCTTGAATTGATGCGCTTCGGGCTTCTGGTCTTTTTTCAGTAACCAGATTGCGTGGTTGATGTTGTCCAGTAGTTTCTGGGTGTCCTGGGACGTTTGCGGTTTGTAATTGGCAGGATCAAAAAAATCGAACGCCTCGACCACAATGCCATTTGCCTCGGCAATCTCGAGCGCCTCTCGAACCACCGCCCCCGCGATACGGGCATAACGCTCAACACCCAGCGTCTCGTGAATTCGGGCGTCCGCCAACGCCGAGAACACCACCTGCGCCGAATAGACTTCCTTCGCCCAGATTTGCCCCCAGATGTTGCTAGAGCACTGCACATTGGTCAGACTCTCCAGCATTTTGCTCAACTCGAGTAAACGTGGCGTGGTTTCACCGCTCATCTCGCCCAATTGAATCGGACCCTCGTGGACAAACTCGAGGTAGCCAGGGTCAACCAGCGCCCCGCCGTAATTTGGAATCGAACCGATCACGCGCTCCGTGCCGCCCAAACCAGCCTCCTCGAGCACCTGGGCAATCATGGGTTCGTTGAAACCGTTTTGGTACGAGACCACAAAGGTCTCGATACCAAAAAATGGCAGCAATTGCCGCAGCGCCGCCTCGGTGTGCTGGGATTTGGTGGCAATCAAGACCGCCTCGAGCACACCCGTTTTTTGAACGTAATCCTCGAGTTGGTCTGGGGTGATCGCTTTTACGGGTATGGTCATCTCGCCGCGAATGCCGTCAATAAACATGCCCTTGGCGTTGATCGCCTCGACATGTTCAGTCCAACGATCCACCAGCATCACGTCGTAACCTGCCTGGGTCATGTACGAACCTGCAAGCCCACCAATTGCGCCAGCACCGATAATAGTAACTTTCAAAAGAACCTCCTCATAACCTTGGATCGAGTGCGTCGCGCAGACCATCGCCCAGAAAATTGACGCTCAAGACCGTGATCAAAATAAACAAACCAGGAAATGCCGCAAGCCAAGGCGCAGTCTCGAGAAAATCGCTCGAGCCGGTCAGCAGATTTCCCCAGGTTGGCGTTGGCGGTTGCACGCCCAAACCAAAAAAAGACAGGGCGCTCTCGAGGATGATCGCACCGCCCACCGCCAGCGTGGTGCTGACGACGATTGGACCGATAGCATTGGGTAAAATATGCCTGAACATGATGCGCGAGTTTGAACCGCCCAGCGCCTTGGAGGCTTCGACGTAATCGGTGTTGCGGAGCGACAGAAATTGCCCGCGAACCAGCCGTGCCGTCCCCATCCAACCAAGCCCACCGATGATTAAAACCAGCAACGGCAAACTCGGACGTAAAAAGCCAGACAACGCGATCACCAACGGTAAAATAGGAATTGAGAGCACGACATCGGTCAAGCGCATCAGAAGCGAATCCACCCAAGCGCCGTAAAACCCTGCCAGCGCCCCAATCAACGTGCCCAGAAAAGTTGCGATCAGGGCACTCGAGAGTCCGACCAGCAGGGAGA
This sequence comes from Deinococcales bacterium, assembly GCA_043730305.1. Lineage (GTDB taxonomy): Bacteria > Deinococcota > Deinococci > Deinococcales > JAAFIG01 > JANXTZ01. The sequence continues at coordinate 9,602 of JAYTKL010000573.1, forward strand.
CTCGAGCGCCGTGCAAAATGCGGGTGAAGTTGTCGCGCCCAAGTTGATCTGTGCCCAGTAAATGCCTAAAATTTGGCGCGGTGGGCTGTCCGAGCAGGGCGACATCTTGCCCGTCAAACGTGTACACCGAAATGATTGGCGCAAAAATTGCCGCCAGACCCAAGATCACCAGCATCACCAGACCAAACTGCGCCAAGCGGTGCTTCTTAAAACGACGAATGGCTCGAGCCAGAAAAGATTCATCTCGAGCTTTGGTGGCTTTCAATTCTAAGCTTTGGTTATTCATAGCGAATACGCGGGTCAATCAGGGAATAGACCAGATCGGTCAGCAAATTGGTGAACACGAGCGCCACCGAACCGATCATCAGCAGCGCCATTAAAACTGGATAATCGCGTCCGTTCATGGCTTCGATAAACAAACGCCCCATGCCTGGCCAGGCAAAAATGGTTTCGGTGATGACCGCGCCCGAAAGAATGCCAGCAAAATCCAGGGCAATGATCGTCACGACCGGAATCAACGCATTGCGAAAACCGTGTCGGTACGTGACCAGGCGCTCACTTAAACCCTTGGCTCGAGCGGTACGAATGTAATCGAGACCCAGCACATCGAGCATACTCGAGCGCACAAAACGACCCCAACTGGCAATATTCACCACCGCCAGCAAACTTGCGGGCAGAATGATGTGACGCAAACGATCCAGAAAACCGCCGTCGCCTATCGTCTCGAGTCCAGCCGATGGCAACCAACGCAATTGCACGGCGAACAAAGATTGAAGCATCAATGCCAGCCAGAAAATCGGCATTGAAATACCCAAAAATGACACAATGGTAAAAACGTAATCTGATGCCGTATAACGCCTGAGCGCACTGAAAACCCCCAAGGGAATCGCAAGCAGTAACGCCAGCACAAACGATGTACCACCCAAAAACAGCGTCGGCACAACCCTTTCCAGCGCCGTCTCGAGCACCGGTTGACCCGAACGAATGCTGAAGCCCCACTCGCCACGGGCAAACGCGCCCAACCAACGTACGTATTGCAACGGCAACGGTTGGTCAAGCCCCAGTTCGCGCTTCAAATTCTCGAGTGCGGCAGGAGAAACCGAAGGGTTGTCGGCGTAGACATCGGTCGGTCCACCTGGTGCGAGGTGCAGCACAAAAAACAAAATCAGCGACACCCCAAGCAACAACGGAATCGTCACCAGCGCACGACGTGTCAGGTAAGAAAAGTTCATGGAAGGCTCGAGCTTAAAACAAACTGTGCCGAGACGAAACAATTTGTCATTGACAATGCCTCAATCAAAAACCTCAACTCGAACTGACGTAGATTTTCCGCGCCTGAAGCCCACTCGTCTCGCGCAACTGTGACAGGAGATTTGAGGCGAAAATATACCTTTCTCGAGGTGGAACTAAAACTCCCTTCTCCCGCTTGGCGGGAGAAGGGTTGGGGATGAGGGTGGCAAGAGCAATTGCTGATTTTGGTATTTGGGATACGAACAACGATAATGTCATTAACCATGAGTATCCCCTTTCACAACTAAAATTTGATCACTGACTTCAGCTCGAGCCAGTCATCTCGAGCGTCAGTTCTTCAACCACCAAGCGCTGACATCACGGAAATTGGTTTGATTGGTCGGGTTGGGTTTGAAGTTTTGCAACTTGTCCGTGACCGCAATCACGCTCGAGGATTCAAACAACGGCAAGGAGGCAAGGTCGTTGAGAACGAGTCTTTGCACCTGAGCCATGTAAGAATTGATCAGCAAAGGATCAAAGGTCGAGGCGGCTTTACCGAGCAAGTCATCAACTTTCGAGTTGCTGTAACCGCTGCCGTTGTTGAAACCTTTGGTGTTGTAAAACGAAATGTAACTGTCAATGGCATCGGCGGGCGTGATCCAACCCGAGTACCAGAGATCATAGCCACCCTTACGCCGCGCATCGCTGAGGGCTGCGCCAGATTTGTTGTCCACAATGGTTTCGATGCCAATAGCTTTGAGTTGCGCGATGATGACTTGCTGCGCGGTTTCGTATTCGGTGCGTCCGGCTTGGGTCATGAATTTCAGGCTCAGACGCTTTCCATCTTTGGCAAAAATGCCGTCGCTGCCGAGTTTAAAGCCTACCATCGTCAAGAGCTTTTTGGCGGTTTCAGGATTGAATTTGAACGTTGGCGGGTTCTTGCTCGAGAAGGCAAAACTGGTGACGGCGAAAGTGTTGATTGGGGTCATGTAGTTGCCCAAGGACTTGTTGATCGTGTCGCGGTCCACGGCAAATGCGATGGCTTTGCGAACGTTTAAGTCTTTTAAGAATTCGTTTTTGTGGTTGTAAGTCAGGTGCATGAAGCGCAAGGTTTTGGCTTTGATGACCTTGATCCCTGGCACGTTGTCCACGCTTGGCGCAAGGGTGAACGGGATGCTGTAGGCAAATTGAATTTCGCCAGATTTGAGCTGGGTGACAATCGTGTTGGTGTTTGGAATGATCTTGAAAATGATGCGGTCGAGGTAAGGCAAGTTTGTGCCTTTGTCATCTTTGCGGTAGTAATTGGCGTTGCGGTCCAGAATCACGTACTGACCGCGTTTAAATTCGGTGACTTTGAAAGGTCCCGCACCAAATGGTTTATCCCAGAACGGGTCTTTGTTCAAATCTTTACCCTCGAGCACGTGCTTGGGCAAAATACCGTAACCGAACAATGCCGATTTGAAACCTGGATACACTTGGTTGTAATAGATCACCGCCGTCAGTGGATTTGGCGTTTCGATCTTTTCGATCTCGTCCGTGCCGTCTTTTTCTGGACCAAGATACTTCGGGTCTTTGATCGCCTCCCAGGTGAATTTAATATCCGCCGAGGTGACGGGCTCATTGTCCGCCCATTTGATGCCTGGGCGCAACTTGTAGGTCACAATCATTTTCTTGCCGCCCTCGGTGATCCGAATCCCTCGGTTTGCCTGGGTCGGAACTTCGGTTGCCATGGCTGGCACGTACCGCGCATTCTCGTCTGGTGCAATCAGAGGCTCGAGAAAGGTGGATGAGACATCGGTCAGAAAACCGGTGGCATACGGGTCGAGGGTGTCAAGGTCGTAACTCAGACCAATGGTCAACGTGCCACCCTTGTCTTGTGCGGCTGTAATTCCGCAGAGCAGAATAATCGGACCTAAAATTTTAAGCCCCTTCAAGGAATACCGTGCCAATATACCCATCGTTCCCCCTCCTTTGTGCGCCCATCGCAGCGCGTTCTCACCCGATTTACTCGGGTTGAATTGCTTGCAACTTTATCCAAGTTGCGTTACATTGTCAACCAATCAAGGAAGTTCAAGATTCCATCTGACGGAATGACAAAGGATCAACATGACACAACTTGCGGCGCAAGATCATGATTTTGGACGGCGTTTGACTGCCCTGGCAGTTGGCATCGATCAACTCGAGCGTAGGCTGACGAACGGGCAGGGTGTGCTGGACGATGAGGGTTTGATTCCAATTTATCTTGGAAATGATCTGGTTTCAGCCGAGACATTCGAGACTTGGGACGAAGTGTTTGTGCAACTCGAGAAACTGGAGTTTGAAGCCCTAACCTATCCCCCAGGCTATAGGCGCGTTTTTTTGATTGCCATGATTGATTCGCTGCGTGCCGCCGCCCAACTGTTTAACGGCACAGATTTAAGTTTCAGCGAAAAACTCGAGCGCCTGGTCGGTGTGCCCGCACGAGCCGTACCAAGCGAACAACTCGAGGACATGCGAAGCAATCTTGAAACCATGCTCGGGAAATCTGGTTATCATCATGGCAATCTCTCCGAGCGCGTGATGCGCTGGGAAAGTGAGCGATTTCTCGAGTCTGAACAGATCGAAGCAACTTTTGAAGCGTTGATGCTCGAGGGACAACAGCGCACCGATGCACTGGTTTTTGCCACCAAAGATTATCGAATGCGCCTCAACTTGGTGAGCGGAGTGCCTTACACAGCGCGTTGCAATTTTAACAAAGGTTTGATGGACTTGAACGGCGACCTGAAATTCACGCGCTCGGCGCTCAAGCATCTTGTCGCCCACGAGGTTTTCCCTGGGCACTCGACCCAACTGCTTTACACCCTTGACGCCGCAAAACAAGGCTCGAGCACGCCCGATGTTTTGCTCTGCACCGCGAACACCGTGGTCGGCACGATTCAGGAAGGGATTGGCGATCAGGGAATTCATTTGATTGATTGGATCGAATCCGAAGACGACGCCATTTTTATGGCGCTCAGACGCCTTCGTTCTGCCGCCGCCACCAGCGCCGCATGGTATCAAATGGCTGAGTTTTGGACGCTCGAGAAAGTGCGCGATTTTTTGCAAGACACCGCGTTTCCACAACCTGCCTGGCGCGAGGGACGCCTGCGATTTGCAGCGCATCCTTTCAGGGGCGCGTTTATCGCCTCGTACTGGTTTGGTGACGAAGCTGTTGGTGAGGTGCGCGAACGCACCAAACCAGAAAACCGTCAAGCTTTCGTCAAGTATTTGTACGCTCAAATGCACACGCCCTCGAGCCTGCGGATGTTCGAGGCTTAAATGGCAAAATTACTCGAGCCAAGTGATCCCAATTCGCTCGAAGCCGCAGGCAGTGTGCGGGCGGTTGAACGCGCCTTGCAACTGATTGAGCTGATCGCCAAATCACGTATCCCGTTAAGCATTACCGATCTTTCAAAACTGCTCGAGTTTGCCCCAAGCACGATTCATAGGTTGCTGCAAACCCTGATGGCGCAGGGTTATGTCTTGCAGTACCCGCAAACCAAACGCTACGGCGTTGGGCGCACCATCAGCGAGATTGGACGGGCATTTCTGTTGCGTCACGACCTCTCGAGCCGCGCCAAACCTTACTTGGAAAGTTTGGTTGAGGCGACGGGTGAAACCGCCAATCTGGCGTCGTTGTACGGCACGAGTGCGATTTACCTCAATCAGGTCGAAAGCCCGAGCATGGTGCGCATCCATCACGCACTCGGCAGCGCCGCGCCACTTCACGCCAGCGCCATGGGCAAAGTGTTTCTGGCAGATTTCAGTCCGCAAATGCTGACCGATGCCCTGGAACATTCCAATCTCGAGCGTTTCACCGAGCACACGATCACCAACCGCAGTAAACTCGAGCGCGACCTGAAAAACATCTCCAAACGCGGTTACGCGATTGACGACGAGGAACTCGAGTCTGGTGTGCGCTGCATCGCCGCACCGGTGCGCGGCTCGTCTGGTCTGGTGATTTCGGCGGTGGGCATCAGTGGTCCTTCAAGTCGCATGACCGACGAACGCTTAAGCGATTTGGCAACGCAGGTGCTCGAGGCGGCAAGTCAGCTCTCGAGCGGAATTCGTGAGCCGTAAGGGAGAAGAATGCTAAACGTCTTGATCTGCTCGTACCTCGAACCTGAACTGGTTGAACAGATTCGCGCCTTCGATGCGCGATTGAATGTCGAGTATCATCCAGATTTGCTGCCCAAACCGCGTTACCAAGCCGACCATGTGGGTGCGCCACTCGAGCGCAACAGCGCCGACCAAGCACGTTGGCTCGAGTTTCTGAAACAAGCCGAAGTCTTGTTCGATTTTGACTACACGGGAATCAAGGAACTGCCGGAACGTGCGCCGAACGTGCGCTGGATTCAAGCCAGCAGCGCAGGCATTGGGCAGTTTATAACCCGTCAAAATTATGCCCGAATGAATGCCGTGTTCACCACCTCGAGCGGCGTTCACGCCCGCCCACTCGCCGAATACACCATCATGAGTATGCTCGAGGTCGTCAAACAACGCGACCTCGCCCGCAAGCAGCAACTCGAGCACCGTTGGCAGCGTTTTAGCACCGTCGAACTCTCAGGTAAAACCCTGGCTGTCGTTGGGCTGGGCAAGATTGGACTCGAGGTTGCCAAGCTCGCCAAAGCCTTTGACATGCGCGTGATTGCCAGCAAACGTCATGTTGAAGGGCTGGATGCCTCCAGCCTGGGCGTTGATGCGCTGTTCTCTTGGACGGACTTGCACGCCATGTTGGCACAAGCCGATTTTGTCTGCCTTGCCACGCCGCACACGCCCGAGACTGAAAACTTGATGGATGAAGCCGCATTTCAGGCACTCAAACCAGGCGCAACCTTGATTAACATCGCTCGAGGCGCGGTGGTGGTCGAGGCTGCCATGATTGCGGCGCTCGAGTCTGGAAGGTTGGCTCATGCCGCCCTTGACGTGGTTGCCAGCGAACCGCTGCCGCCCGACAGCCCGCTTTGGGACATGCCAAACGTCTCGGTGTATCACCATTCTGCCAGCACCAACGACCGCGAAAATCAGCGGATCGTCGAATTGTTCTGTCAAAACTTGCGACTTTACCTCGAGCAAAAACCATTGTTGAACACTTTAAATATTGCGCAAATGTATTGAACGTTTCGCTCAGTCAATTAGAATTTTTGACCACTCGAGCAAGGCTTTTTCGGCTTGCTCGAGATTTTTGACTTCCCCAGTTTCTTGCAAAGTTTTCAGAAACTCGAGCGCAAGTCCCACAGCTTTTCCTGGTTTGAGGTTTAAGAACGCCATAATCTGCTCGCCGTTCATCAAGATTTTGCCGCTCGAGTTTTGCTGCATGGCTTCAAGCACCATGTCGATTTGATGTTGATAGGCTAGTCTGGCGTGCTCAGAACTGGCAGTCCCTCGAGCGGCTTCACGGTCTGCGATCATGACTTGCAGCAATTCTGGCAGAATTTTTTGATTGCGCCGAACGAACCTGGCGGCGTTGCTTTGGTCGGCTGGCAGCCTTATCATGTGGCGGTCAACCATGCTCGAGACGCGTTCTATCAAAACTTCATCAAAACCGATTCGGTTCAATAAAGCCCTGGTGACTTTTGCACCAATTTGATCGTGGGCAAAAAAACTCCAGCGTTCGCGCACCACATCCCAAGTTTTCGCGGCGGGTTTGCCAATGTCGTGAAAAAGCATTGCCAGTCGAGTCTCGAGGCTCGAGTCTGGGAACGTTGTGACAAGTCGTAAAAGGGCTTCGATGCTGTGATCCAGAACATCCAGATGATGAAAACCGCCAAACTGCTCCACCCCGCGACACGCCTCGAGTTCGGGCAGAAATTTCTCGAGCAACCTCGTGTCTGACATTATTTGAATCCCTCGAGCGGCGTAGGGCGATCTGATGATCGCGCTGAAATCATCTAAAATCGCGGAACTGTTTGAAACCTCAATCAACCAGGTTTGGGTTTCAGGCTCGAGTCTCAACGAATACTGACAGGCGAGTTGTACGGCTTTCAAAGGACGCTCGAATAGGGTTTGAAGACTATCAACCCTCAAAAACTTACCGAACCTCGAGAACCCTGGCTCAAGCAAAATAACACCATGAGAGAACACGCCATCATCTTACGGCAAAAGTTTTTCCAACCAACACCCAATTTGCCTCGAGAAAAACCATTCTAAAAACTGCCATTACCTGCGAAAAACAAAAATTCCTCGAGCATCACACCCGAGGAAAATTCTTTTTGGCGGAGAGGGAGAGATTCGAACTCTCGGTACAGTTACCCATACACACACTTTCCAGGCGTGCTCCTTAAACCACTCAGACACCTCTCCAATGCAACCCGAATCTCGAGCGCGTCCGAGTGTATCAATGATTTTCAATCACGTCAATCAAACGCTTGACACGGTTTGCCCTCAGTGTTACAGTTTCAACGCGAGCAGGTTCTGCTCGTGAGTTTCACGCCACTCTAGCTCAATCCGGTAGAGCACCCGATTTGTAATCGGAAGGTTGTCGGTTCGATTCCGATGGGTGGCTCCAAAGGTTCAAAAGTTGCTAGAAGTAACACCTTGGGTAGGTGTCCGAGTGGTTAAAGGAGACGGACTGTAAATCCGTTCGCATAGCGTACGATGGTTCGAATCCATCCCTGCCCACCAAGTTTCT